>DASQID010000518.1:0-8854 GCA_035631775.1 Acidobacteriota bacterium | reverse complement strand
CAAACCCATACAATGCTCCAGAGTAGCGCCTCCTTTACGCCGACTCTGTGTGCCTTGCGATTGAATACCCCGAGGTCCAGCGAAAGGAGAACGAGGACCACAACCAGAAATGCCAGCCAGAAAAATGGAGTGCCGATACTGTGGCCCATTATATTTCCCGATTCGAAAGCAAGCCTGACTAGTTTCTGTCGCGAAACTCGATGAATCGCCCGTCAGGTCGGGCCCCGGAGGGGCCCAAGCAAGTAGCCGGGGGCGCAAGCCCCCGGATAGGATATTGCATAATATCGGGCCCCGGCAGGGGCGAAAGGCCTTTGTATGCCATGTGTTATCTGTCGCCCCTTCAGCCTTCAGGGCTCTGAACTTTCTTGACAATCCCAACCCCGGGCTGTGCTTCGCTTGCCCGGGGCTGGCGCCCCTCCGGGGCGCTTTCCGCATGGCCAATGAGTTCTGCGACAGAAACTAACTAAGACGGCTTCCAGGTGTTAATGTACCATGAGTTCGGCGTTGGGCGGCGTTACTGACCACCCGGCAGCAGACACCCTATCCAGATGCTGCACACCGCCGAAGCCGGTCCATGATCGCTACACCAAGACCGATCTCCGGCACCGGGAAGGCGACCAGGCGGTCCAGCCCTTGGCTGTCCAAATGGCGCAGGGCATTGAACAAGTTAGCGGCCGCTTCACGCATGTCTCCCGATGGCGACAGGACTTCAAGACAGGAATAGTCGTGCCGCCCCTTCGGGTTACTCAGACTTATCAAACCCACGCGCTCTCCCTTTGCGGGTGCAGCAAGAGGATCGTCTTCCCGCAGGATCTGCAGCGGTGTCCGCGTGGCATAGTGTCTGTTAAGCTGGCCCGGGGACTCCAGGTGATTCCCTGGCGCAGACACCTTCTCGACAGGTCCAATAACTATCTCGATCTCTTCAGCGGTCACGCCGCCCGACCGCAGAATGCGCGGGACCGGCCCGGCGATCGACAACACGGTCGATTCCACCCCCACGCTGCAGGGCCCTCCGTCAAGAATCAGATCGATCTGGTCGGCGAGTTGCTCAGCGACATGCTGAGCCCTCGTCGGACTGACATAGCCGAACAGATTGGCACTCGGGGCTGCAATGGCCCTCCCCGTAGCTCGAATGAGCGCAAGAGCTGACGGATGGGCCGGCACACGTATCCCCACCGTATTCAAGCCGGCCGTAACAATAGCTGGAACCACCTTCTTTTTGGGAACCACCAGGGTAAGCGGGCCCGGCCAGAACCTGGACATCAGGTCAGAGGATCCCTCGGCGGGGAATTCGCCATAGTGGAGGGCCTGTGCTGAATCTGCGACATGAACGATAAGCGGGTCAATTGACGGGCGCCGCTTGACCTCGAATATGCGTGCCACCGCCAGGGGATTGCATGCGTCCGCGCCCAAGCCGTAGACTGTCTCGGTTGGAAAGGCCACCAGGCCTCCCGCCCGGATGATTTCCGCGGCTTCATCGATTGCCCTGGGAAGTGTCGCCTGCCGAATACACGCTCTTGTCAAGCTGTCTCCTTCCGCTGCGGCAGGAAATGGGAAATCAAAACTTTACACCATCAAGATACGGAGGTCACTGAGGCAGGCTTGACACTGCCACACCTGCCGGATATATTCGATTACGCATCCGGCACCCTGATCCAAGAGGTATGCCAGAGTTCGTTCTTCTCCGTTTCAGTCACGCACGGAGAGTTTCAGAATCGGGTGTATATCTTATGGACCCAAGGGTTAATCACGAAGACGCCGACACTCCGAAATCTGTCCTCGACAAAGAATCGCGGCTGATTGAGTACCCACCGGGCGTATCCGAGAGCGGTCTGATAACCGAGCCGTTTCAGAGCAAACAGCGCCAGGCGGCGTGGTATGCCGTTTATACCAAGAGCCGCTTCGAGAAAAAAATGCTGTCCGAGTTGACGGACCGCTCGATTGAGGTCTTTCTTCCTATGCGTGAGATCCTCAGCCGCTGGAAGGATCGCAAGAAGCGCATTTGGGTGCCGCTCTTTCCGGGTTACATCTTCGTAAATCACATTGATACTCCGGAAAACCGCTACCGCGTCCTCAATGTTCCCGGTGCGGTTCGCTTCGTGGGCCATGAAGGTCATGCGGAACAGATTCCAGATGAACAGATTGTCTCAGTGCGACGTTTCCTGGAGGCGAGCATTTCCATTGATCCGTACCCTTACCTGAAAATTGGGCGCCGGGTCGAGATCATCGCAGGCCCACTGAAGGGGATCATCGGGATTCTGGTTCAGAAGAAAGGGCGCTTCCGGTTTGTCCTGCAGGTCGACCTGATTCGCCAGGCAGTCTCCGTCGAAATCGACGCCTCCGACGTCCGCCCCCTTTAGAAGAGTCTTTATGCCTTAGAGATTTTTGGCGTACTCTGAGTCTTAGGGCTGGCGCAAGAATTACTTCACATTTTGCTGCTGGCCCCCAGGAGCGCTGCAGGCGCGACGGTGCTAGCGCCAAAATGTGATCTTGTTTTTGCGCGTGCCCTTGGCGGTGAGCTTTAAGAAGCAAACCGCCAAGACACAAAGTACGCCAAGCCTTCACTGTTCAGTTGATTTCAAGCGCATCCTTGGCAGGAAGCTTTGGAAATGCAGCATGAGGCTCCTGCTGATACCAGAAGACGGTCGACGCGATGTCATCCTGCAACGGAAGATACCGACCTCCGGATTTCCAACCCAACGCCTGGATGGTGATCTTCAGATCTTTTTCAAAGCGGATGGGATCCATGATATGCCAGCGATACATACCGAAACGCTGTTGTGACTGATACTGGCCGTCGGCGCGAAGAACCTGTGCCAGTCCGCTGTAGGGGCCCGAGAATTCCTGGTATCGCTTGGTTTCCGGGTTGTCAAAATCATAAGAACCGCAGAAGTAGTCTTCGGTTCCAGTGCCGCAGATAGTCGGGAATTCAGTGTCGCCGTCGATAAAGAATTTGATCTCGCCCTCTCCCCACCAACCGCTGTTGTGGCTGCCGTACGCGATGTAGGTCCCCACATACTGTCCTTGCCCGCGCACGCCGTCCAGGAGGACGTGGTCTTGCTTCCAGGGCAACGGATTGGACCGGCGGAACTGCGTGTGCAGATATGCCCCGTCGGGAGGGATGTCGGTCAGCGCGTAAGTGATCTGGTAATAGAGAGTCATGGGCTTGTCATCGATGTTTTCCATGGTAATCCGGCATGACTTGCGGAACGGCATTACCCAGTACGTGTTAAATGCGCTGCCTGGATTGACGGCCACTGCCAGGGAGTTGATCTGGGCGTATTTGCCCCACCCCATCGCAAAGAAATCACCCACCGGACACTCGATTGAAGGAGTCTCTTCGCCGTCCCAATAAAAGCGAATGATGGAAAAGCGCCATACCCCCGTCGGTGTCATCCAGATGTGCTGTACGGCCCCGGGACCTTGAATCGATGCCAAGGTGAATGTCTGTTTGGATTCAATCCTGACCGAGGGAGACACCTTCCACTTCTGGCCCAATTCTCGGGATGCGGACTTGCCGGTTCCCTCCGTAGCCATCCCCCCGCGGCCCTTTTCGCCGGTAAAGTTTTCGGGGCTGATGGACCGGGTTTTGGCACTCGACACACGGTAGAGATTTCCCATACCCATGTGCAGGCTATCGAACTTGTCCTGCTGTGCCGGCATCTCCACCGCCAGAAACACGATTAGCGCACCTATTGCGGTGATGCTGATTGGAGCGTGCTGTTTCATTGTTTACCCCCTGGACGAAGATTGTATTTAAAGCGACAGCGGTCGCCGGCAGTGTATCATCGAATTTGCCGAGGCGGTTTCGGGATATCACGTAAAATCCGCAGACATGGCTGAGAGAACGCTTGCGCAGATAATCGAGAAAATCTATAGCCGGGGGAAGGATACTGCCTACCTCTACCGGCGCGGATATCGAACCTGCCGCTGGTCTTACCGCAGCGTCGCCGAATCTGCCTTCCAATTCGCGCGGGAACTGGAGGCGCGGTCCATCGGCAAAGGCGAGAGGGTATTCATCTGGGGCGAGAACTGTGCCGAATGGATTGTCGCGTTTCTGGGCTGCATCCTGCGCGGGGCGGTGGTGGTGCCGATGGACCTGATTGCGTCCCCCGAGTTCGCGCGCCGGGTATTTGGGCAGGTGGATGCGCGCCTTTGCGTGTGTTCGCGGAAACTGTGTGGTACTGATCCCGCGTGGCCGGCGCTGGCTCTCGAGGATCTGCCGGAGCTAGTTGCCCGGCATTCCCCCGATCCCTATTTCGAGGCATTATCAAGAAATGATGTTTTTCAGATTGTATTTACCTCAGGCACGACCGCTGATCCCAAGGGTGTCGTCCTGTCACACGGGAATGTGCTGGCCAATCTCGAGCCGCTGGAATCCGAGATCGCCAAATATTTGAAGTACGAACGTATCTTCCACCCCCTCAGGTTTCTGAATCTACTTCCTCTCAGCCACGTATTCGGGCAGTTCCTCGGCATTTTTGTCCCGCAGACCATGGGCGCCACCGTCGCATTCCATGACACGCTCAACCCTTCGGAGATTGTGCGGACCATTCGCCGGGAACGCATCTCAGTGCTGATCACGGTCCCGAGGCTGCTCGGGACGTTGCGCGACAAGGTCGAGCGGGATCTCGAAACTGCCGGCCGGTTGGGACAGTTTCGCGAGCATTTCAAGGCGGCGGAAAGGGAGCACTTTGTCAAGCGCTGGTGGCGCTTCCGCAAGATTCATGGCCAGTTCGGCTGGAAATTCTGGGCCTTTGTCTCAGGCGGCGCGGCCCTGGACCTGGAGACTGAACAATTCTGGGGACGCTTGAGCTTCGTCGTAATCCAAGGCTACGGACTCACAGAGACGACTTCCTTGGTCAGCGTCAATCATCCGTTCAAGCTTGGCAGGGGATCGATCGGTCAGGTCTTGCCGGGACGCGAGATCAAGCTTGCCGAGAACGGTGAGATTCTGGTTCGCGGCGAGAACGTCGCATCCGGCTACTATCAGGGCAAGGAGCTCAGGCCTGTCGCCGGCCTGGGGGGATGGTTCCATACCGGAGATGTCGGTGCGCTAGACGAGGCAGGTAATCTCTATTTCAAGGGCCGTAAGAAGAGCGTCAATGTTACGCCGGAGGGACTGAATGTCTATCCGGAAGACCTGGAGGCCGCGCTTCGGAATCAGCCCGAAGTGCGCGACTGCGTGGTGATCGGGCTCGAACGCGAAGGGAACGCGGAGCCCTGTGCCGTGCTGGTCTTGAGTGAAGGGAATCCTGAATCCGTGACACGTCGAGCCAACGGCTTGCTGGCCGAGTTCCAGCACATACGCCGCTGGTTTGTCTGGCCCGAAGAGGATTTTCCGCGCACGTCCACACAAAAGCCGCGCACAAGCGTGATCCGGGATTTTGTCCTCGCCGACATCGCGGGGCGGGGTGCACTACCGGCTGCGACTGGTGGTCTTGCCGATCTCATCTCCAGAATTACCGGCCGTAATTTTGGTCGATTGTCGGCTGACGTCAACCTGGCAACGGATCTGAACCTGAGCTCCATCGAGAGGGTCGAGCTGCTCAGCGCTCTGGAAGATCGTTTTCAAACGGATCTCAACGAATCGCACTTCACTTCCGCGACCACCATCGGCGACCTCGAACGAATGCTCCGCCAGCCTCTGCCGCGCCGATCGGACTATCGATACCCGCGCTGGGCACGAGGGTGGCCGGTCGCGCTCGTCCGGACCGCCGTTTACTATCTTCTGTCATGGCCGGCGACAATGGTGATGTGCCGCCCCAGGATTCGCGGACGAGAAAACCTGCGCAACCTGCGAGGCCCCCTTCTCTTCGTTGCCAACCATATCACGCAGGTGGACATTGGATTTGTAATGGCGGCCTTGCCGCTGCGCTACCGGCATCGCTTGGCAGTTGCCATGCTGGGGGAGATGTTGCAGGCCATGAGATACCCGCCGCAGGAAATGGGCTTTCTCGGGCGATGGATTGAGAAGCTTTCCTATGGCCTGGTTGTTGCGCTTTTCAATGTCTTTCCGCTTCCACAGCAGACGGGGTTCCGTGAGAGCTTCGCCTATGCGGGGGAATGTGCGGATCAGGGCTATTCGATCGTCGTCTTCCCCGAGGGGCAGCGCACCCAAACCGGGGTGTTGGCCCCATTCCGGGCCGGGATAGGCATGCTTGCGAATAACCTGCAACTGCCGGTTGTCCCGGTACGAATCGACGGGCTGTTCGAGCTCAAGCAAAGGCAAAAAAAACTTGCGTGGCCGGGAACCGTTGCTGTAACCATTGGTCCCTCGGTTCGCTTCGAGCCGGGTACTGATCCGGAATTCATCGCTCGAGAGCTCGAACACCGCATGGAATCGTTGAAGGCGTCAGATTGAAGCGGACAAGACGAGATTCAATTAAGGTAAACCACCGCCTCTGGCGGTGAGACTCGAAAGGGCTTTGCCGTTCCGGCGTTGGTTGGACAAGATGACACAGAGAAATGCAGGGATCAACCATGGCAGCAAGCCCGCGCCCTGGAAGGGCGCACAGCCAACAGCCCCCGGGCTGGGCTGCGCTTGCCCGCGCCTACTGGCTTGCCCTCCTCCGGGGTCCCTCCGGGGGGCTTCGTCAAGCCACCCGCTCTGCGGCTGGTAGCTGACTTCTTGCACGAGGTGTTATGAACGGTAAGGCAAGGCAATGAAGAAAATAGTCGAGCGGGAAAGAAACAAGAATTACTATCGCGTGCTCCATTTGCCGATCTGGTTGTGGGTTTTCTTCATTCTTCCGGGAAACTTGACCTACGCCTTGTATCTTCACGGCCCCGACCGGAGACATGCAGTCTGGCTTGCCGTCGTCTTGGCGGTGTGTGCCTGGCGAGGTCTTGCAGGGAGGCTCCCAGGCGTCGAGCCAAAGCCCTATGTGACCCACTTCGGTGTACACAAGCCGAATTTACCCTATCGTGTGGTCTGCTACACCGCGGCATGGATTGGGATTCTGGTTCCCTTTACCCTCAATTTCATCGGCCTGTCATTTGCTGCCCTCACCGGACAGTGGCTGATGGCGAGTCTCTACAAGTACCTCTATTATCCCCTCGCTCTGGCCGTTGTCGTTGCCACGTTGCTTGACTGGACTCCTCGCGCGCGGAGGTCAACGGTCAACGAAGGCGCGGAGAAGGCTTGGTTCTATGTCGGGATCTGGACCGTGGTTCCTTCCCAGGTCGCAGTGTGGGGAGCGTGGCGACTGGGCGGGAAACTCGGGTTGGATCCGCCGGCTCTCGGCCGGCTTCGGTTTTCCGTGTTTGTCGTCGTCGCTGCGATATGCTTTCTTCTCGGCGCTAAAGAGAGGCTGCCGAGAACGGCGCGATACCATCCGACTCAGACCGGCGAATCCGGTGACACGGAGCTCCCGGAGTTGTCACTGTGATGTCATCTTAGGAGATCGAAATGTCTCGAGGCTGCATGTTACTGGCAGTTGTCTGCATGTTAGGCTTGACTCTCATAAGCGCCGAGCCGGTCCAAAATACTCTCTCACAAGAGGAACTGGCACAGGGCTGGATTCTGCTGTGGGATGGTGAGACGTCCTTCGGCTGGGAGCCGCATATCAGCGGGGAGTGGAAGGGCTTTGACGGGACCCTCCACGCGTCGCCGGGCTGTTACATGTGGCTACGGAATACCACTCCTTTCGCCAACTTTGTCCTCAAGGCAGATGTCCGGATGAAAGCCTTTGAGACAGACAGCGGTATTTTCATCCGTGCCGCAAAGGAGGGGGACCCGACCCGGACCGGGTACCAGATCAACATTAACAATTTGAACAAGGATTATGGGAACGGCAGCATCGTTAACCGGGTGAAGTCCAGCGCGGGAACGCTGAACGCCAAGGAGTGGCATAGCTATGAGATCACAGCCGAGGGAGACCACATCACCGTTGCCATTGACGGTCGTCAGGTGCTCGATGCTCGCGATAACACCGTTGCCGCCGGCTATATCGGCCTTCAGTACCTCAAAGGCGATGATGTCGAGTTCCGCAATATCAAGCTGCGCCCCCTGGGTCTCCAACCCATCTTCGACGGGATCGATCTCTCCGGATGGCAGAGGGTCGACAGACCCGACGTCAAGGCTCCGCCGGAATGGTCGGTGAAAGATAACGCGATACATGTAGAAAAGGGCCCCGGGGGACTGGAAACCACCGGCACATGGGCGGACTTCGTTCTGCAACTCGAAGCTCGCGCCAACGCCGCAAGCGAGGCCCAGCACCCGAACAGCGGAGTGTTTTTCCGCGGCGACGAGGGCCAATTTTGGAGCGGCTACGAATCGCAGATTCGCAATGAGTTCAAGGACGGAGATCCGGCCAAGGCCGTGGACTATGGAACGGGAGGATTGTACAACCGTCAGCCGGCCCGCCGAGTTGTGAGCCGTGACAACGAGTATTTTTTCAACACGATTATCGCCTGCGGACGGCACGTTGGAATTTGGATCAACGGCATTCAGGTGACCAGCTTCGACGATCCCAGGGAGGAGGGAATGAATGCCCGACAGCAGGCGCGGCTGGCGGCCGGCACGATTTCATTGCAGGCGCATGATCCTACTACAAACCTGGATTTCAGGCATATCCGGATTGCCGAAATTCCCAAGCGGTAGAGGGGGCAAACGTAGTTCTCAGCTGGAAGCGCCGGCTGCAGCAGCTGCTGCGGCTGCCTGTTCCTCGCGCTTGCGCCTTTCAAGCAGGGACATCTGATTCGTTTCCACGCCCGCCGCGGCAATGGCTATGAGGCCCCGGCCCAATCCTTTCAGGGGATTGTGCCATCGGACATGTCCGGTTGCGGGGTCCAGGCAGAACAATTCACCCTTGGTGGCTGCGTAAAGCTCTGATTCGCTCAGCGCCACATT
>DASQID010000517.1:0-9428 GCA_035631775.1 Acidobacteriota bacterium | reverse complement strand
GACTCCCGCGCCTACTTGCTCCGTGACGGTATATTGGACCAGTTGACGAAGGACCATTCGCTCGTTTGGCACCTGCTGGAGAGCGGGGTTCTGCGAAAGGACGAGCTTTCCAGCCATCCCCAGAAAAACCTCATCACACGTTCGATTGGACCCCATCCTGCCGTTGAGGTCGACTTGGAACGCGGAGAAGCCCGGGAGGGCGACGTCTTCCTCCTGTGTTCCGATGGCTTGACGGACGTCGTCTCAGACGAAAACATCCGCGAGATATTGTCCGACGCCGGCCGATCGCCTCAGGAGGCCAGCGATATTCTGGTCGCCACGGCAAACATGCATGGAGGCCCGGACAATGTCACCGTAGTCGTCGTACACCTGGCGCCCGGATGTTCGGAGGACAGCGACACCGGCAAGTTCAAAGCTCTACGTCAGAAATGAGAAGCAGCCACCCCTGCCCAGGCGACATCGCGAAAATGGTGTCAGGCTAGATTTTCCCCATTTCCCCAAGCGGGATATGCTCCATTCTGTGTCGCGTCCAGGAAGATGGGGAAAATCTGGCCTGACACAGCCTGACACCATTTTTTTCACCGGCCGTACCACGCGCCTGAAGAGCTGCTATTCTTTGATGTTGCGTATCACGTGAACCAGTGCCTGGACTGTTATGAAAGTGAATGAGATATTTTACAGCATACAGGGCGAATCCAGCTTCATGGGTCTCCCCTGCGCATTCATCCGGTTGTCTGCCTGCGATCTCCGCTGCACCTATTGCGATACCGGTTACGCATTTTACGAAGGGAAGGAGATGGAGATTGCCGAGATTCTCAGCGTGATCGAGGATTATCCGACCAGACTGGCTCTTGTGACCGGTGGCGAACCGATGCTGCAGAAATCCGTGCATGCCCTTTTCCGTGAACTGCTCGAACATGGGTATACGGTCTGTCTCGAGACGGGAGGCCATGTGCCGCTCAAGGATGTGGATCCGCGCATCCACAAGATCGTCGATCTGAAATGCCCATCCAGTGGAATGGAAAGTCACAACAACTACGAAAACATTAACTGCATTACGCGCCGAGACGAAATCAAGTTCGTGGTCGGGGACCGCGCCGATTTTGACTGGGCATGCGATGCCATCCGTCGCTTCGATCTCACCGCCCGGGCGGGAACCGTGCTGTTCTCTCCTGTCTATCGGGAGCTTCCCTACCACAAACTCGCGCGGTGGGTGCTCGACTCGGGGCTGCAGGTGAGAATGCAACTGCAGCTTCACAAGATAATATGGCCTGACATCCTGCGTGGGGTCTGAGACGGAGTCTGATGGTGTGTCGATGACAGGATGGGACCTTCGCAATCAGGTTCGCGCTCGTGTCGCCAAAGAGGAGGGCGTGCTTGGGAGGCAGGCCTCTCTTCGAATCGCCTTGTGCTATCCGAGCCCGTATTCGGTGGGGATGAGTTCGCTCGGCTTTCAAACCATCTATCGGGAGATCCACCTCCACCCGGACGCTTCTGCTGAGCGCGCGTTTCTGCCTGACCGGACTGAGGATTATCGCAGCTCCCGCACTCCGGTATTCACATACGAAAGCGAAGCGCCGCTCTCGGAATTTCCGGTAGTGGCCTTCTCGATCTCCTTCGAGCTGGAGATCCCCGGACTCCTCGAAATGCTGGACCTGAGCGGGATCCCCGTCTTGAGAGAGGATCGAACTCCCAAGCACCCGCTGGTTCTGATCGGTGGACCCCTCACGAATTCCAATCCCATACCACTGGCCCCCTTTGCGGATCTGATCATTCTGGGCGAGGCGGAGGAGCTCATACACGCGTTCCTCGATGCCGCAGCCGGCTCCAGCCGTAGCGATCTGCTCTCCCGATTCGCATCGCTGCCGGGGTGCTACGTCCCGGGACAGACGCCCTCCCTGCCCGCAATCGCGAAGGCGGCCGACGACCGGTTGCCTGCCCGCTCGCAGATCATCGCAAAGGACACGGTGTTGTCCTCGATGTTTCTCATCGAGCCAGAGCGCGGCTGCTCGCGCGGCTGCACTTACTGCGTCATGAGACGCACGACGAACGGTGGGATGCGGCTGGTCTCGCCCGACGCGATACAGTCCTTCATTCCGGCAAGTGCCCGGCGGGTTGGCCTGGTCGGGGCCGCCGTCACTGACCATCCGAGGATCAAAGACGTAGTCAGAGAAGTCGTCAAGAGCGGGAGACAGGTGGGCATCTCGAGCCTGCGCGCGGATCGTCTCGATGATGAGTTTGTTGGGCTGCTCGCGCAAGGCGGTTACAGGACTCTCACGACGGCATCCGATGGGGCATCGCAGAGGCTTCGCAACGTCGTTGATCGAAAAACGACGGAGCGTCATCTCATCCGGGCTGCGGAACTAACACGCAAATTCAAACTGAAGAGGTTGAAGCTTTACCAAATGGTAGGGCTCCCGGGAGAAACAACTGAGGACATCGACGACCTCATCCGGTTTTCCACGGAGCTGGCGGGGATCGCCCCGCTTTCACTCGGTGTCTCACCGTTTGTGGCGAAACGGAACACGCCACTGGATGGCAGTCAGTTTGAGTCGATTCCCGTCATCGAGTCAAGGCTGGCCCGCCTCCGTGCAGGACTGAAGGGCATCGCCGAATTACGGCCTTCCTCGGCTCGATGGGCGTGGGTGGAGTACATGCTGTCGCAGGGAGGAGAGGCGGCAGGACTTGCCGCGATGGATGCCTGGCGCAACGGTGGGACCTTTGCAGCCTGGAAGCGGGCATTCACAAACCGTGGCGCGGAAACCTTCCAGGCGAGACCGGTTCCCGACGGAAGGCGACGTCCCCACGAATTGACGATTATCGATTGACGATTGAAAAGCCTTGGGATTCTCAATCGTAAATCTTCAGGCGTAAATCGCTCAGGCGTGGATCCTATATACCCTGCCCTTGTGAACAACCACAACGTTCCTCCCCAGTGATGCATAGGACGCTAGCTGCTTGTCTGCCGCGATCGTCTTGAGGAGAACATCCGATCCGAAAGGCAGGTCGGTGATCGGGAGTTTTCCCGACGGGTCGTAGGCCGTATCCGTCCAGGTTCCATCGCGCAGGAGGAACTCTTTGGAGCCGATGCGCCGCGAGGTGGCGGTTGTTTGTGGAACAGCAACATCCGCAGTCTTCATGGCCCTCAAGGCGACACTGGCCGTAACGGCTTCCCTCGCGGAAACAGGAGCGCCATTGGAGACGCCTGCAAGACCCGGTGAGGCAGGGGACATTTGCAGAGCTGCGATCCGCGGCATCGGCGGAGTGCCTGTGATCAGGTCTTTCTCATCAGCTGCAAGGTAGGAAGTGTAGGGCGTAACAAAACCGTATTTCTTAGCCAGCCTGATGATCTCGCCCTTGACCTCTGAGTTTTCACCGGAAATGCGGATCTGCTCGAGCAGGTAGCCGACTTTGCGCATGGCCCAGAGGCGTGGAAGGAAGTCATTGGCGTTGGTGATGCTTGGAAAGTCATTCTGCTCGTATTTCAGTGTGCGCTGTTGCCCGCGCACTGTTCCCTTGAGAGTCAGCGGCACCAACCCGGTTCCGGAATAGCGGCCCATTATCGTGAGCTGAGAACCCCTGAACAGATCCGGCAGCTGGCGTGGATACACGTCGAAGACACGCACGCTTCCCCAGTCCACTTCGAGATTGGTCATCACGGGAGCCGAGATCTTGGCGAAGAAATTGGAGAGCTTCACCTCGAGGTCTTCATCGGGAGCCACATAGTCAGCCGTCCCGAAATTGCGTGCGGCGAGCTGGTCGAGGAGGAACGTGTTAACGTCGTAGCCAACCCCGAAGGTGAAGAGGCGGGTTTTCCGGGTGTTGTTGGCCGATGTGTCGCGCAGAATCCTTCCAGGATCAGTCTCACCGACGGTCGGCAGGCCGTCTGTGACAAAGACAGCATAGCTCGGGCGGTCACCGGATTCGACACTGGCAAAGGCGTCTTTCAAGGCTTCGTCAATGTTGGTGCCTCCCGATGCGGATTGTCGGTCGATGAATTGAAGGGCTGCATTCTTGTCCTCCTCTGATGCCGGGATGAGCCTGTCCCTGAACTTTCGAGAATCCGTGCTGAAGGTGACGATGTTGAAGCGGTCCCCTGCGTTGAGCGAGCGCACGCCGAACCTCAGCGCCGACAGTGCCTTGTCCAACTTGCCGCGCTCCTGCATCGAGCCGGAAGTATCGAGCACGAAGAGAATGTCCTTGGATGCGACCGCAGTCGAGCTCTGCTCAACCTTGGGTGCAAACAGGATCATGAAATAACCGTCATCAGCACCCTCTCTGTGCGTAAGGAGACTGAGGCCGAAATCGGCGTTGGAGAGTGAATAGAACAACTGGAAATTGCGATCAGGCAGAACATCCTTGGCTTCATAACTCAGCCTTGCCCGGCGCTCGCCATCTCTATGCACATCGATCGTATGCGTCGGAGAGTAAATGGACTTGAGTCCCTGGTCCGACTGCACGTCGACCGTAATAGTCGCGCTGCCGATGGGTTGAGGATTAGCCTGAGTCCCGCTTTGAAGCGGATATACGTAGGAAACCAGGCCGTGGTCCGCTTTGAGGATCTGGCTGTAGGTAAACTCTATCCGTTTTTCGCCGCGTTCCGGGACTGGGAAGACCCGCGCCTGGAAGAGGTTGGCACCGGCATACTCCAGGAGCCCGGGATCCCAACAGCGGCGCACGATTGCGAGGTATCGGTTGCGTGCCTCCTCGCGTTCCAATACCTCGCCGCGCAGCTTCTTATCCCCGTCCCAGGTGGCAAACTCGACAAAGGTGGCATCTTCCGGAAGCGGATAGAAGTATGTTCCGTCGAGGACAAAGTCCAAGTCGTTGATGAACACCTGCGATATCCTTGTTGTTGCGACCTGGCCCTGGATGGCGGTATCAATACGCAAGGACTTGACCTTCAGAGGGTGAGGGCCCGGAAGTGGCCGCGGAAACGGCATGCGCGGGTGTGGTTCGGGAAAAAGCACACCCTGGGCAATTGCGGCGTGCCCTGCACTCAGGATTGCGAACGCTATCATGAACCGAAAGATGTGTTTCATGCGATGTCTCCTCTTCGTTGAACTGAAAGCCAATCTGATAATTGGACGACAGCCAGAAGATTCCTTGCACACTTTTTAAATCCTTCGGGCAATCACCGGCGCAGGCGATCCTCGTCTTCGCGGCTGCATTTCTCAATCGGTCACCAGGAAGATGTAGTACCTCTATGCTTCTGTCAGCGGGGTCCGTTGTTTATTCGCCAGTCTCGGGCTTTGCATTTCGTCCTCGGTACGTGCAAAATTTGGCCGGGTAACGCTTATGATGCTCTCAAAGCGGAGAACGTTTTCCCGATTTGTAGCAGTTTTGTGGTGTGCAGGCGCGCTTTTCCATCCGATGCAGGATCCCGCCCGCGCCGGCGACAAGTCGCCTGTGCGAGAAGAAGGCGAATTCAAGATTTATGCCGCCGGCAAAGAAATCGGTTCCGAAAAGTACGTGATACTGTTCTCCGGGGATGCGGTCAGCAGCACATCAGTTTTGGACTTCCGAAATCCCGGAGATCGCCATCAAAGAGTTCAGCTGGATTCGAAGTTGGAAATGGACGGCCACTTCGTGCCAAAGACCTATCAGCTCAAGAGCGATGTGGATGGCCAGAAGGGAACCATCAACGGCCAGTTTTCCGCGAATCAGGCCATGTTCGAGTATGTCGGAAAAGGGACGCCGAAAAAGAGCGGCCTGCTTGTAGGGAACCAGTTTACACTCCTGGACACTAACATCTTCCACCACTTCGTCTTCCTTGCGCGGCTGTTCAAGTATGAGAGCAAGGAGAAGTTTCAGAGCTTCGAGGTGGTCATACCGCAAGAGCAGGACAACGGCATGCTGAAGATCTCCAACCTCAACAAGGAAACAATCACGGTCCGAGGGAAAAAAATCGAAGCGCACCATCTGCAGGTGGATTCGGGAAGCGTGATGATCCACCTGTGGGTCGATGGACAGAAAATCGTGCAGAAAATTACGGTGCCGGACAAACAGATCGAAGTTGTCCGAAATCCCTGACGATCTGTCCGGGGATTGAATTTGCAGGCCAGCCCTCTATTTTCCCTTCGGGTTGACAAATCGGGAAGGATACACGCTGGCGTAAGGGGAAACCTTGCGCAGTATCAGCCAGTACCCCTCTTCGTTGATGATTTGTCCGATGTCCGGCGTATCGAAGTCCATTACTCGGGTCCGGTATGGAGGGAAAATGGCCTTTGGCCCGGCGTGATACGAGGCAAGGAACCTCTGATCGTAAATCTCCTTCGCCCTTGCCAGCACGGCGTCATCAGGGGATTTAGTCAACTGGAGCTTGCTGAAAACTTCGTCGTACTCCTTGGGATTCAGGCGCATGTATACCGACTTAAAGGAAGTCCTCAGAGGATGATTTCCAAATACAGTCTTAAACTTTTCCTGACCGGCTTCGGGCGCCTCAATTCTAAGTGTCCCATCACCGAGAACTATTACAATGGTCACCCCCGCTTCGGTTTTCCCAAGAGCGACATACCCCGAAGGGGATTCGAAGGATGTGTAGTCTCCGCTGAATTTCAGACCTGAGTACTTATAAACCTCCTCCTTCGAAACCTGTACGTCATAGAAGCTGGTCTTAGGCTGTTCCTGCGCTGGTATGAGACCACTCGAAAGAAGAAGGGCAGCGACGGTTAGTCGTAGATCCAGGTGGAAGCCTACTATGCTCCTCATATTCGCCTCCTTCACGGGCCGCATTTGCCGGAAGAAGAGCGGCCCGAACTCTGCGAAACATGTTCAAAGAACCGCGATGAAGTGTGCCCCCAAATTAACCCAGTTTCTTGAGAACTGTAAAGATTAATCCACACGTAGATCGTTCGCCGAAAGCCCCGGCGTCTTGGCGTCTTTGCCGGGGAACGGTGCTCACCGGTAATACACTTTTTCCTCGAGCCTTCCGGGGTCGTTCAGGTAGCTGGTCAATCTGGCGATCATGGAATCGATGCTGCCCGCTTCGTCAACATCCACGTAGTTCAGCCGGTTACGGTTGATGGCCAGCCAGCGCAGGACGAGTTCAATCTCCCATGGTTCCCTTGCCTGTTTCCGGACGCGCTTGCGCGTGAAGTAGCATGATCGGATCTTGTGTTGAATTCTCGTGGAAGGCCCGCGGCCAAGCGGTACTCCATATTGCCCTATGAAGATCCCGTCACGCAGGAAATAGAGTTCCGCCCCTCGTCCTCCCCTTTCGGGCACGAGAAGTACCAGATTGGGCTTCTTGTCGCGGGTGTCACGCTGTCGGTGGATCTCGGCCTGCAGGTTTATCGATGGACTGAGATCCCTTATCAGTCGCATCTCAAGCAATAGTGCCTCGACTTCCGATTTTGTGAGTACAACGTCGATGTCGTAAAGGCGTTCGTGAATCCTGACAACCTTCGGATCCCTCAAAGCCCCGGCTGTGAAATAAGAGCGCACGCGGCGCCTGAGATTCCTCGCCTTTCCAACGTAGATGACCTCGTCGGCCTTGTCCCGCATGAGGTACACTCCCGGGCTTTCGGGGAGATTGAGGAGGAATTCCGGGCTGAACCCAAAGCTGGCGAAATCGACCTTGGGCTGCGCGGATTCGATCCAGGCTGTGAGTTCCCGCAGGCCGGTTGCGCTCTCCGCAGGTACGTGGCTGAGCAGAAGCGGAAGGCAGGAGGAGAGAAACCGGGCCATGCGCGCGGGATCGTCCGGATCGGGGTCCGGAAGTCCCAACACTCGGGCCAAGTCCTCCGGCCGCAAGCCATGGGCCGCACGCCGAAGGACTCGAGCGGAGAGTTCCCTGAGGCAGAGAGAGTCGTCTTGCCACTCCGGCAATTGGAAGCATCTGAGCAGATAGTTCCAGAGACGACGATCCTTTGGGCTCCAGACCAGCAGGATGCGATTGTGAAGCCTCCGTCTGGCTTCCCGCAATGTCCTGGAATCTGTGCGGATGGCTGTCTCTCCCTTCTGAAACTGCCACACTCTGTCGCCCCGCCTCAGGTGAAGTGCTCCTCTTATGCAACCGGGTCGCATGCCGCTCTCCATGAAAAGCGTAGCGGCATCCTCGAAGGTTGCGCCTGACTTGCCCGACCGACACACCCCAAGCGACCATCCTCCCCGGGTAGCGCAAAACCGGGGATCTTTGCCCAGGATGCTTCTCAATATGCTGTCTGCAACATTACTGTTCGAGGAGTGGAGATTCAGCACATCACGCAGTATCCTGGCTGCGGGCACGGGCTTGTCGCTCTTTTTCAAGTAACTCAGGATTCGTTCTCGCACGTTGACAAGGATACAACACCCGTCTTGGCGCTTTGCGTATTCGCGGTGGCTTTTTAAAGAGCCACCGCAAAGGCGCAAAGACGCGAAGGAAGGTGGAGACCCAACTTGGTTGTGGCTATGCAGCCCCGTACTACCAACCCGCAATTCCGTGTCCTCCTGGCAAGGAATTCCTTAGGCGAGGAAATGCATTCAGCAAGATCAAAGTTCACAGTTCGCGGTTCGCAGAGGGCACTGATCGCCGGCAGACTGCAAACCACCGCGAACAGCAAACTGCGAACGGCGAACCCGAAATCAATGCAGCGACTATAGGGGTCATTGCGGCCTCCTGCTTTTTGATTGCGGCTATGCTGCAACATGTAATTCGGGAAATTCGTGGCAGATTTTCTGTGCTAACATGAACGACCGCAATGAAGATCCCCAAACCCCTCCAGGCCGATCTGGCCCTGCTCGTAGTAACTCTGATCTGGGGGAGCACGTTCACCATCGTCAAGAAGTGCCTTGCTCAAGTCTCACCGCTGCTGTTCATCGCGCTTCGCTTTTGGGTGGCTACCGTGGTGACAGTAGTCTGCATGCCCAGAGGGCTCCGTGGAATTTCATTTCAAACGTTGCGTCGCGGCATGTTGCTGTCAGTCCTTCTTGTGGGAGGCTTCATTTTTCAGACCATCGGCCTTCGTGGCACAACGCCCTCCCGGTCGGCATTTATCACGAGCCTAGCGGTAGTGCTGGTTCCGGTTTTTGGGCTTATGATCTTTCATCACAGGCCGAAACCGCAGACTCTTCTGGGCGTGGCCTTGGCTATTACGGGAATCGCCCTTCTTACGCTGACAGCAATCGAACTCAAGTTCCGTTACGGCGACCTGCTCACGCTGATCTGCGCATTGGTGTTCGCCCTTCATATGCTATTTCTCGGGCGCTATCTCCCGACCTCGGACTACAGGCAGCTCATAATTTTACAGTTGGCCGGAGGGGCGCTGATCTGTACGGCGGCCATGCCGATGCTGGAGACGCCGTTTCTTGTGTGGGATGTGTCTTTCACCTTCTATCTCTTCATTACAGGTGTGCTAGCCACAGGATTCGCCTACTACAGCCAAACCCGTGCCCAGCAGTACACCACCCCCAACCGGACCGCGCTAATATTCAGCCTCGAGCCCTTT
>DASQID010000516.1:0-3109 GCA_035631775.1 Acidobacteriota bacterium | reverse complement strand
AGGGCCCGACCAATTGGATGACCCGAGATCCGTACAAGTGGCACCCGGATAAGCTCCCCTTGTCCCTTCAGGATCACGGGAATCCCGTCCGGTATCGCAATATCTGGATTCGCGAGCTGACGGATGTGGCGCAGAAGGAGTTCACCTTCTCGACCGAACTGCTCGATCGCTATGTCGGCACATATCAGATCCGCTTCGATCTCTCAGTTGGGATTGAGCGGCGAGGCAATCAGCTCTACATGAAGATCCTCACTCCAGGGCGTGAACACGAGCACCCTTTGTTTGCAGAATCAAGGACCAAGTTCTTTGCGAAGGACGTCGACTCGAGCGTGACGTTCAACACGAATGATCAGGGCGTCGCCGAAAGCATTGCGTGGTACATGGGTGGGGACACGTCCTCAGGCAAAAAAACCAAGTAAGCCTCCGAGCGTGGGTTTGGCTGCGCGTGTCTGCCGGCAAGTGCGGCCAGCCGAAGAGGTGGTGCACCACGCAGAGCAGCGACAGCCAGTCTTTTAGTGGACCGGCACCCTGCCCCACCTGTGGATGCGCTCGTCGGCGGTCATCAGTGTAAGAACGTGTATACGTGCGGTGGCCACGATCAGTAGCCGCCGGTCAGCGTAAAGCCCCTATTTCATAGGCGAACACCGCTCGTTGGGTCTGATACTCATACTTCGCACTTGCCTGTTCGATCTCGGCCTGAGTCTTGTTCAATTGTGCCTGGCTAAGCTCCACTATTGAACCCAGGCCAAGCTTGTACCTCGCCTGCGCCAGATCCAGGGCAAGCGACGCCTGGTCTAAGAGTTGTTGGGTTAATCCCAACCGCTGGAAGGCAGTGTCCGCATTCATCCAGGCGAGACGGACGTCGCGTGCAATCGTGTCTTCCAAGTCTCTGACGTTTTGCGCTTCCGACTGGAAATTGAACCTTGCCTCGGTGCTCAGGGCTGAAAACAGGTGTCCATTAAAAACCGGGATGTTGATATTCAGGCCCACTCCGGCGAACCTATTGAGCAGGTTGCTGTCGTGAATGGGGACGATCCCGGCCCCACCCAAAACGCTGACTGACGGGCGCCAGAGATCCTTCTCCGCCTTGGCAAAGCGCTCGGCCGAATCGCGCTGGAGGCGCCGCGATGCCAGTTCGGGCCGATCGCGCAACGCCTGAGCAACTGCCTGAGGGAGATCGGGAAGAGGCGCCGCAGGCAGGGGTTCATCGGCCAGATCGTAATCCCGCTCGTCGTTGAATCCCAGTGACGCCGTCAGCCGCGCCCCGGCGGCTTTGAGATCATTTTCCACCTGCACCAGGATGAGTTTCGCTTCGGCGAGGTTGACGTTCGCAAAGCTGACATCCAGATCCGATTTGAGCTTGCTCTTGGCAAGCGCTGTAACCTGATCGACTACCAACTGCCTGTCCGCAACGGTCTCTTGGGCTACCCTCAGAACCGATGTCGCGCGCAACTCCGCATAGTAGGCCCGGTCAACCTGAAGCAGCACATCGGCACGTGTGGTGATCGTATCTGCGTTTTTGGCCTGCGCCCGCAAGCGAGTACTTGCCACCAGGTTCCCCGTCCTCCCGAAGTCCGTTATGAGCTGGCTGGCCATAAAGCCATCGGCATATCGGTCGAAGATTATCGGATTGTTCAATCCGCCTGCAGCAAAACGGCTCCTGTCAAGAGCGCCGGCCCCGGTCATGCTCCCGAAGGCCATCGGGAAATATGCAGATCGGGCCTGAGTGACCTCCTGTCCAGCAGCCAAGGCGGAAAGCTGCGCGGCTTGGAGCCGTGGGTGATTCGCCAGGGCGATGGACTCGGCCTCCTTTAGGGTGATCCGGCTCGGTGCTTGCGCATGCCCCGCGCTCGCGCCCAGTACAGCGAGGGACAGGATCATTGCCAATACGAATCCGCTTTTCATGCCACCTCCGGCCGTTAGACGGCCTCCACAGAATTGTTGCGACGCCGATAGACCAGGATATATGCGGCTGGAACTAAGAAAACGGTCAGGATCACCGAGACGATCAGTCCGCCGATGATGGCGCGCGCCAGAGGGGCATAGACCTCGCTTCCCGTGCTGAGTTTGAGTGCCATCGGGATCAGCCCGAATACGGTAGCCAGTGAGGTCATCAGGATCGGCCGCAGCCGCACACGACATGCAGCCACCACTGCGTCAAGGGCGGAGACAGAACCCTCCTCCAGCCTATGTGTAAATTCGACGATCAGAATGCTGTTTGAAACAACAATCCCGACCATCATGACGAGACCCATTAACGATTGGACATTCAAGGTTGTGCCGGTAACAAACAGCATCACCAGTACTCCCGTCAGACCGGTGGGAACGGCAAGTAATATGAGAAGTGGATCCACGAAAGATCGGAACTGGGCGACAAGGACAAGGTAGAGCAGGACCAGCGCCAGTGTCAGGCCCATCCCGAAACTGTGGAAGGATTGCCTCATCCCCTGCACCATTCCGCGGAGGTTGACTCGTACCCCTTCGGGAAGGCGCATACTGGCAATGATTCCGTCAATGGCGTTGGCCACCTTGCCCAGATCCTCTCCTGCAGGGCTCACGTAGAGATCGATAACCCTCTGGATCTGATAGTGGTCTACCTCGGTTGGCGACTCGACCCTGGTGACCTTGCTGACGGAATCCAGCAGGATTGGATTGGGCGAGGTGCGCAACGGAATGGTTTTCAGATCCATAGTGCTCTTGATGGTGCTCTCGGGGTACTGGACGGTCAGCATGTAATCGTTGCCGTTCCGAGGATCGATCCAGTAACTGGGAGCAATCATCGCGTTCGAGGTCAGAGCCGTGATCACGTTGTCGATCACTTCCTTTTGGCTCAGGCCGAGTTCCCCGGCTCTCACCCTATCGACATCCAGTCTCAGAGCCGGGTAGTTTAAGTCCTGAGGGATATAGACTTCGCTGACATCAGCCAGTCCGCGGATGCGGTCGGCAAGCTCGAGTGCTGTTCGGTCGTCCGCTTCCAGATTTGAGCCGTTCACCTGAACATCGATGGGAGCAGGGAGACCCTGGTTCAGCACCGCATCCTGTATTCCGCCGGATTGTAGAAAGGTGCTGACTTCCGGCATCTCCGATGCGAGTCGGTTCCGCAGTCGTG
>DASQID010000515.1:0-2499 GCA_035631775.1 Acidobacteriota bacterium | reverse complement strand
CCGGGGGCTGCGCTGCGCTTGCCCCCGGCTACTCTGTGCGACCCCTTCGGGGCTTGTAGGAAATATGGATCGCTCTCCTTATTTCCCGAGCAGTTTGACGTCGGAGACCCACGGTTCGAAGTGGCGCCCGTACTGGAGTGTGACGGTGTAGCGCGTCTCTTCACCCACCTTTGAACTAAGCCCCGATAGAAGGCTCGCAAAGGGAAGGGGCACATGAATTTCGGAGGGGATGATCTCGGCCACCCATCCGTGCCAACTGCCGGCCGAAACCTTGTCCTGAGTAAAACGCGCTGCGACGACGGCGCGGACGATCAGGTATTTCCGGCGGTCAGAATACCTTCGCATGAGCTTGTCGGGATCCAGCGCGGCATCCACGAAAAAGAGCCTGGTTCCGCTATCGAAGCCGGAGGCGTGTGAAGGTGCCGCGGTGATTGGTGGGGGAGTTTTTGCGGCCGCAGCCTCCTGTTCCTTCAGCCATCGTTCCCAGGCCGGACCCTGATATTCGAGAGCAACGTACGCTGCGCGCGGCGACATCCTTCGCTCGAAGTCGCCGGGCCCGGATGGGCTCGGGCACCTAAATCCGAGATCCTGAAGCTTCTCGCGATCGAAGCCGCCCGGCCAGTAGCGCGGCCACCAGTTGATTTGCAGCGTGACGCCGGTGTTGTCTTCGGGTTGGCTTTGCAGCACGAGTTCGCGCTCGGTGAGCTCGATGGTTTCCAACGGCGCACCCGCCCGGTTGCTTCTGACGCCGATGAAAACGAATGCATTGCCAACCACAACTAGAGCGATCGCCAGCAACAGTCCGATCCGATTCATGGCATCTGCACCCGCAACGTTCTGGAGCGGATTCTCCGGAAAACGGTCATCAGGCCCACGGCGATCAGGCCGACGATGAGGAAGAACAGGTATTTCGGCATCCAGTTCCACCACCAGTCCACGAGCCGGTCGAAGAGGTAGAGGGCGAAAAATGCCGATCCCAGATTTACGATCCCAATGAACTTGTGCCTGATGCCAAGCCAAATTGTCGCGCCTGCCGCCGCGAAGGCAGTCACCTGATAAATCGCCTGGAGTGGTTTCTTCCCCAGCGGCAGCACGCTCATCCAGCTTTCGTGCATGAGGATCTCGAGTGCGGTAAAGATGGTCACCAGACCGATGAGCCTGTAAACAAAGTGAAAGTCGGCGTGTTTTCGGCCGTCGATCATCGGCACAAGCACTGCCGCCAGTCCCGGAAGAAGAAAGAACTCCGGACGTTCCGCGCAGGACGCCCAATAAGGTCCGCTCCAGGCCGTGAGTGTTGCGGCGACGTACACCAGCAGGCAGATCAGCCCCGCCGCCAGTAGCAGCCGGAAACGGTAGGTGTACGCGAGCACCAACGCGAAAGCTCCCCACACAAGGAAGGCGTTCTGAGACGGAGTGATATTGAAGATGCTCCCGAGCACCGCCATGTTCATGATGAAGGAGGCAAACGCCACCAGTCCGAGGAGGGCGGTGTAATAGAGCGTCTTCTCATGTCGCGCGGTGAACTGCATGGCAACGAGAACCGCGATAGGAACGGCGATGAGAATAGCCGTCTGCGCCACCGTTGAAAGCAGTCCCCAGTAGCGGTAGAAGAAGAGGAATACCGCCGCGCAGAAGGCAAGGCCGCCCAGCGTCGAGAGAATGCGCATGCCGAGCGATATCTGCTTTTGGGAGGCACTTATGTCAACGTCGTAGCGCTCGGCAAGCTCCGAGAGGGTTTTGTCGAGGTGAAGGTCGAGCCTGCTCTGCTGTTCCGCGGAGAGTTCGAGGACGCCTTCGCCGGCGATCTCCGCCAGCTGCTCGCGGAAAGCATGGATGCGTTCCACGCGTCTCTGCGCCTCACGCTTCCCAACGGGTTCGCTCATCGGCGCAGTAGCATATCACAGTTCGCAGTTCACGGTTCGCGGTTCGCAGAACCACAAAAAGGCTGCTGACCCTTGAGCGTCGGGATCGGAATCGGGGTCGCAATCGGGATTCGGACTCGAAGTCGACCATGAGATCGATACCGACCCCGACATTCAGGGATTTCGTTCTATATTCGCGACA
The DNA here is from genome assembly GCA_035631775.1 of Acidobacteriota bacterium. GTDB lineage: Bacteria > Acidobacteriota > UBA6911 > UBA6911 > UBA6911 > DASQID01. The sequence goes on along the minus strand of DASQID010000515.1, from coordinate 435 downwards.
AAAGATAATTAATTGCTTGTCAATTCTTTTTGATCGGGATTCAGGACAATGACCAGGGTGCGTCCATCGGAGTGGAAGCTTCCTCCGGTAGCGGTTTTCGCATCCTTGATGGGCTGCGATGGGGTCATGTACAGGAGCTTTGCCACACTTCCCGTTTCCTTGAGCGTCGAACCGATGTATTCCCTCTCCGAGTCGGTGTCTGAATCGATCTTATGGGTGAGTTTTCCGTTGCGTTGATCTTTTTCGAGGCCGATGTCATGTGTTCCTGCGCCGACCCAGAGGATCTGATCCTTCACCTGGAAGGGCGCCTTCCAGATCCTGAAGTGATGGCGGGCGGCTACCACGAGAATCGGATCCGCGTGCGCAAAGCCATAGTCCTGTGGCCGGCCGAAGAGTTGCAGTTCACTCATAGGCAGCTGCGTATAGGCCTGCTTT
>DASQID010000514.1:0-7001 GCA_035631775.1 Acidobacteriota bacterium | reverse complement strand
CGACGGCCTCGACGCCCGAATTTGTCAATTACTCCACTGCGAATGGCCTGGCCAGTGATGCCGTCTGGTCGATCACCGAGGATAATTCAGGGCGCATGTACCTCGCCACCGGCCGCGGCCTGGATCGGCTCGACCCTCAGTCGGGTCACATTCGGCATTTCGGAACCCCAGATGGTCTTGCCGGCGATCAACTGCGAGGCTGTATGAAGGACAGCCAGGGCAATATCTGGATAGCTACGACCACGGGTCTCTCCAGGCTTAATCCAAGAGCAGAGCGAGAGGAATTTTGTCCACCTCCGGTTTATTTGAGCCAGATTCAAGCCGCCGGAGAAGAAATTCCCATCGCGGAAACGGGAAGGCTAAGCATGACCGGCCTCATACTCCCGGCGGCTCACAACAGCCTGCTCATCGGGTTTGTTGGTCTCGATTTTCAGGGTGTCCGAGAGCTGAGATACCAATACAAGCTCGAGGGCATAGACGCAGACTGGGCTCCGCCGACCGGTCAGCGCTCCGTCAATTACGCGCGCCTCACTCCGGGTTCGTATCGCTTTCTGGTGCGGGCGATCAATAAAGATGGAATGACCAGCCCCGCGCCTGCAGTTCTCGAATTCCGGATCCTGCGGCCGGTTTGGCAGCAGTGGTGGTTTTTGACTCTTGCGTCAATGGCAGCCGGATGGGCCATCTATTCAATTTATCGCATGCGCGTGGTGCGATTCATTGAAATCGCCAGTGTGCGGACCCGAATCGCCTCCGACCTTCACGACGACATCGGTGCAAACCTGTCGAAAATTGCAGTCATGAGCGAAGTTGCGAACCAGCAGCTTGGGAGCGCTTATCCCGGGCTGGAGCAACCGCTCTGGGCCATTGCACGCATCTCGCGGGAATCGGTCGCTTCTATGAGCGATGTCGTGTGGGCAATCAATCCCGCACGGGACTCTCTGGTAGATCTGACTCGGAGGATGCGCGAGTTTTCAAGCGACACTTTCACCGCGTGCAGCATTGCCTTCGAGTTTCGCTCCCCCTCGGCAACACCGGGCATGACAATGGGAGCGGATCTCCGCCGTACCGTCTACCTGATATTCAAAGAAGCGGTTAACAATATCGTTCGTCACTCCGGGTGTACCAGGGCCGCTATCGATATTCAAACGAACGGCTCCTGGATTGAATTGAGGGTGAGCGACAACGGCAGGGGGTTCGATCCCTGCCGAATCATCGAAGGCAACGGTCTGCTGAATATGCGAAAGCGGGCCGAGCGTTCCGGAGGCAATTTCAGCGTGAGTTCGTCGCATCGGTCCGGCACGACCGTGGCGCTCCGCCTTCCCGTCCGGCGGCAAACATGGACGGAGAGAATCAAGAATCGGAATAGCCGCTGCGACTAAGACAAGTCTAAGTCCTACCTGAACACGTAGGGGAATAAGCGCGGGACAAGCTCTACACTGTAAATTCCGGTTCGCACTGAGGAGGCAGCTTCGTGTCACTACCCCCTTCACAGACAATCGCCATAGCAATTATCGAGGATCAGCGAGAAGTGCGCGAGGGTTTGATGATGCTGATCAACGGAACCAGCGGATTTCGCTGCACCGGCGCATTCCGCTCAATGGAAGATGCCCTGCGTGAGATACCCAGGAGCTTGCCGAATCTGGTGTTGACAGACATCGAGCTGCCTCTGATGGACGGAATCGAAGGTATCCGGCTTTTGAGGGAGCGCTACACGGACTTGCCTATTGTCGCCCTAACCATATATGACGACGATGAAAAGGTTTTCAATGCGCTGTGCGCGGGTGCCTCAGGCTATTTGTTGAAAAACACGCCTCCCGCCAGGTTGCTGGAATGTGTGAAGGAAGTCATCGCCGGCGGTTCGCCAATGTCCCCCGAAGTCGCGCGCCGGGTCATACGAATGTTTCGGGAGATACGCCCGCCGGAGCGATCCTCCTGCCGCTTGACCACTCAGGAAACCGAATTGCTGAAGCTGCTGGTTGAAGGGCACAACTACAAGACGGCAGCGGCGGAGCTGGGCGTCAGCGTTAATACAGTCTCATTTCATCTGCGCAACATCTACCTCAAGCTGCAGGTCCACTCCAAGTCCGAAGCAGTGGCCAAGGCATTGCGCCATCGGCTCATCTGAAATTCGGTGACAGGCACCTTTTTAATCTCGGCAGACTGATCCCGATCTGTCGTCGTACATCCGGCCCAAGTTAAAAAGGCGCCTGTCACCGAATTTCCATACCCACCTACTTACGTAGTTAAACGCGCAATCACAATCCGGTAAACATTCAACAACTCGGGAACCCTGATTTAAAAAAAGGAACATCAACGTGCGGCGCGAATCTGTCGGTGACTTGAGGACGAGGCGGGGACACGTGACTGCAACAAAGATCGCACGAATCTCCATCTTGGGAATCTTATTGGCGGGAGCATACCTGGCGGGATCATGGAACAGCCGCCGTCAGGGTGAGGGAAAGCCAGGTGATGCGGCAAAAACACCCCTGTATTACCAGTGCCCGATGCACCCCGGCATTCAATCGGACAAACCGGGACCGGCCCCATGCTGCGGGATGAAATTGGAACCGGTCTTTGCGGACGGATCCGGCTCCCCGGGAAGCGCAGCTGGCGCGGCTCGATGCGGGATTGTGCACATAAGCCCGGCGAAGCAGCAGACGATCGGACTGCGCTCCGGAGCGGTCGAGAGGGTATCCGGCATCCATAATCTGCGGTTGCTGGGACGGATCGCCGCGGACAGTTCGCGCATCTATCCGCTCCGGACCTCGGCCGAGGGTTGGATCCGCAGGACCTATCCTGACTCGGTCGGCAGCCTGGTGAAAAAGGGCCAAATCCTGGCAACTTTTTATCCCCCGGGGCTCAGGTCTGCCGAACTCTATTACTTCCAGCTGCTGAAAGGCGTTTCTGATTCCCAGTCGGAAACAGTCGGCACGAACGCGTCATCGATACAGACGCTGACGGACGCGCGAATGCAACAGGCAGTGGATGGCCTCCGCACACTGGGGATGCAGGAGGATCAGATCGAAGAGCTGGGCAGAACCCGGCAGCCGGCTTCCGAGGTGATACTCCGTTCTCCCCAAACCGGCTTCGTCCTGGTGCGCGAAGTGTTTCCGGGTTTACGCGTTGAAAAGGGAACGGAGCTGTACCGAATCGCGGATTTGAACCGGGTGTGGATTTATGCCGATATTATCGAAGGTGATGCCTGGCGGCTCCCTGCGTGGTTTGAGGCGCGGGTTTATGACCCTCGCCAGCGGAGATCGTTCAGTGCGCGGTCAAGCAACATCCTGCCTGAGTTTGATCCGTTAACGCACACCCTGCGTGTGCGTCTGGAGGCCGATAATCCGGGCTTCTTTCTGCGGCCAGGCATGTTCGTGGATCTGGAGGTGCCAGTAAATTACGGCACAGCCCTGGTAGTCCCGGCGGACGCAATTCTCTTCAGCGGGACAAAAAACACCGTGTTCGTGGATCGGGGCGACGGGTTTTTCGAACCGCGGCAGGTGGAGACCGGTTGGAACACGGATGGCCGCGTAGAAATCCGAAGAGGACTGCTGGAAGGGGAACGCATTGTTTTTTCAGCCGCATTCTTGGTGGATTCGGAGAGCCGTTTAGAACAAGCCCCCTGGGCGTTTAAGGCGACAGCAGAGCCTTTGGCGGCAGCGGGCCGACCGGCACCGGGAGCCCTTGATCCCATCCACGGGATATCTGTGGGCGCCGTCGGGAGCACGCTCAACAGCAAGTACGGTAGATCGTCCCAGGCGGCACGTAGATAATCGTCGGCTTGCGCCGAGGAGGCGGACGGGTCTGAGCGCAGGCCTGACCCCGCCTTTAACCGATTCCAAATGTAGGGGGAAAAATGAAACTCAATCAGATGCGTCAATCCGACTGGACCAAATTGATCCTGGCGATGCTGCTTTCAGTGGCGGGCACGGGCCTGGCGCAGATCGCCGCAGCAGCCGACTCCACTGCGAAAGACACCAAAAAGGATACCCCGGTCATGTACATTTGGGCTGGTGACCAGGCGCGGATTGCTCCTGATTTCCTTGCCGTGGTCAATTTCGACGAGAACTCGGAGGAATACGGCAAGGTCATAAAGACCATTCCCATCCCCACGCTGGGAAATTCCGGCAACGAGCCGCACCACTGCAATCTTTCGGTGGACAAGAAGACTCTTGCCTGCGGCGGCCTGCTCAGCCTGCTTAAAGGACAGCAAGGCATTTTCTTTTTTGACGTCTCAGAGCCTCTGAATCCAGAATTCCTGTTTTCCACCAGCACCCGGCAGTCGAGCATCACCGACGATTTTCTGCCGCTCCCCGACGGTGGATTTCTAATTACCATGATGGGATCGGCCACGGGCGGGGAACCGGGCCGAGTGGCCGAATTTAACCGATACAATCAATTCGTCAGAGAGTGGCCCAATGATCCCCCGGCCGACGGATTCAATCCGCACGGCATCTCAGCTCGTTTCGATCTCAATCTGATGGTCACTAGCGACTTCATCAGTCCAGTGAGCACGCTGAACGTATATCCTGGCGGTCCGGTTCTGCGGGGAGCCATCCGTGTATGGGACCTGCAGAAGCGAAAGATCGTCCGGACCATTGAGATCCCCACGGCGATCGGCACCATGGACGTGAAGCTGATACCCGGCGATCCTCAAGGCCGAGGCTACACCGCGGGCATGTTTGACGGCCTTGTATACCTGTTGGACACCGCCGCCGGCACCTCAAAGGTAGTGTTTGACTGCGAAAACATTGTTCCGCATATCGAGGTTCCCGTGCGTGGAGGGATGACGCAATTGTTGGCCATGCCTAAGAGCGGCGACCTGCTGATCTTCGCCTCGTTTCAAGCCGGCCAGGTGGGAATGCTGGATGTCTCGGATCCTGAACATCCCAGGCAAACCGGGATTGTGAATCTCGGAATGGACGCAGGCCCACATTACCTTACACTCGCCGACGACGACAAGCGGCTTGTCGTTACCGATTATTTTTTGGATGAGGATGACTTCGGCAAGATTCACTTCGAAGGGGACCATAAGGTCCACGTGATCAGGGTATTCAAAAATAAACTTGAGCTGGATCCTGACTTCAACCTCGATTTCAACACGGCTTTCGAAACTGGACCGGCGCGACCCCATGCAGTCTTGGTAAGATAGCGAAGTCGAAAACCGATGGGAATTCGGTGGCAGGCTACTCTTTCCACAATCTGTTGAGACGCTAATTGAGGGATGCGATTGATTCTGTGCCTGCCAAAAACTTCGTCGAGCTTGAAAACATTGCACTTGTGAAATCGGCCCGATAGCCTCCCGGTTCGTGCTTAATGCCCTGATTGCGCTGCTTTCAGCCATCCTCGCCGGCTTCCGAACGCGGCTCGCGCTCCGGGTCGAGATCGTCGTGCTACGACATCAGCATAAAACCTCATACGACGTTCGGTTCAGAATTTCTGAAGAACCATGTCAGGGAGCGCCTCGTTGATCAATAGGCGGTGTACCGTCGAATCCGGTTTGTTCAGGTCGACGCCGAGGCCGGCACTGAGGTTTCCTTGCTGGTCGAGGTCGATGGCCAGGGTTCGATACCCTGCCCTGGCGAAGCAGATCGCGAGGTTGAGAGCGACAGTGGTCTTGCCACAACCTCCCTTGGCATTGGTCAGCGTGAACACATAGGCCATAAGTCAAAATCCTCCTTTAATTTAGCCGCCGTAGCACCTGTCCTACGGGCATGGCACGGCCAGAGCGAATGTCATGGTTGTGTCATAGTCCTGGAGATCACTGGAGATCAGATCGCACCAGAGCTACGCTTCGCAAACCGCGTTTTTTGGCGTGAATTTGATACGGGGTGATCCGGCGTTCCGGCCGTTTAGTCCTTCATAACCCCAAGGTCGGTGGTTCGATTCCACCCGTCGCTACCATACCTATAAGTCCTTATAATTCAATGATATGCTTCAGAGTCAGGCGTGAACTGAAATCCTCAGGATTTCGAACACCTAGGATCAGAGAATCCCACGCTCTAACGACCTCTCAATACCCTAACTCCGTGTATCCATTACACTTTCCTGCTTTCGAACGCCTGCTTCGGATGGCATACAAAGCGTGACACTGTAACCAAATGGCCCGGCAATACCCATGCTGTTAAAGGGTTTGCGAGCCTTGCCCTCGCCGCTCACTTACTCCCGCCGGCCGGAATTCAAACTCAGAAGTCAGGTCCCAATCGACATGGGCCGCTGAAGGAGCGCCGCCGCTTTCATCGCAAAAACCTCACACGATTGCCAAGTCTTCGGCGCTAACCAGAAAAGACCCATGTTTGCTCGGCAAAAATGACCCTCTGGGCTTGGCCCCAGATCCTGAGGCAAGGTGGACCCACACAGTGAACTTCACCGATTTGGCGCGCGCCAAATGGCTCCTTGTGCTCCTCGGCGGCGATTTGGACGGTACACACGTCTTCTCTGGGGCCAAATGACCCAGTTTTTGGCGTGGAACAAGCAATGCACGCCTCCAGCGTGGATGATGTTGATCTCCGTTCCGAATTGTGTTCTGAATATCGTTCAAAATCGCGTTCTCAGGGTGGGTCACTTTAATCGAGCAGAAGTGGGTCATTTTTCGCTAGCGCCGAGGTGCCAACATCGCCGTTTCTTGGGCACAATCGCTTTTATCGATGCTTGTAAGCGTCTCCCTCTATACCGCTAACCTATCCTGCCACGTGGATGGGCACTTTGTTGGCAGCGCCGGCCCCAAGCAACCTTGCGAAGTTCGAAGCGGGCAAGCTAGTGGGACTGCGTTTTAGCGGCTATTCAGCGACTCCAGCGCCGGGGCTCCTGGCGAGCGGAGGGTCTTAATATCCCGCATCGGTGGTTGACCGAAGAAACGGCTGTATTCGCGATTGAATTGGCTGGCACCTTCGTATCCGACCTCAAAGGCGGCGCTTGCTGCGTCCAAGCCATCGATGAGCATGCGTCCCCTCGCTGCCTGCAACCGAATCTGCTTCTGATACTGAAGAGGACTCATAGCGGTC
>DASQID010000513.1:0-5307 GCA_035631775.1 Acidobacteriota bacterium | reverse complement strand
GACAGGGGACGAACAGGCTTCTCATTGATCTGGAAGATCTTGGAAAACCAGCCTGAGTTTGCTGATTCCACTTCAGTTCTCGGCGGAGCTTCCTTCGCGGCCTGGGAGAAAATGACTGCGGGTGAAAACAGCCAATAAGTGCACAGAGCGATTAATAGCGGCGGCCTGCCGGATAATGCTTTCATCTACGACCTCCTGAAACTTGCGACTCATCCGATCGCGTGACGCCGGAGGATATCAGAACGGGCCAATTCCTCGCCACTGATAATGGGTACGTCCGACTCGCTCCCTATTTTCCCCTCCATTCCTCATGGGAAACAGGTAAACGGGTGGGAGACTCCCCGCACGATGACAGGGAATTCGCGAGCAGCACTACTATGGAAAATACTTGTGAGGCGGCCTTCTGTTTCTTCCAAATCACAGTCAAGTCCGGTTTGGAGCAGCGTGCATTTGCATTAGTCGGCTGCCCGGCGTATCATAAAACTACTCGATCAGGTGCTTGTATCGTAGTTAACCGTTGAAGGCTGCAAACTCCTGATAGAGATGGGCAGCCCCCTTGCCATCGGCCCGAAAGAGCCGGCAATGGAGTACCGGGAATCCGGTGGAACGATACAGGACCTGGACCTCGGATAAGCCAAAAACCAAGACCACAGCCGGAGAGTTCGACTCGATTGAGCCCTCCGACCTCAAGCAGGTTATTTCTGCGACGGAATGAGAGAGAATGCCGGGTAAACTGTTTATTGGAAACCTATCCTTCAAAGTGTCGGATACGGAACTGAATGACCTCTTTTCCAGCCTCAACATCGCCGTGGACAATATTCGCGTTATGCGAGATCTGGACACAGGACGGTCGCGAGGGTTCGCTTTCGCTGAACTTGCCCCGAATGTCGAATTGGAGGCAGCGATCAAGGAACTCAACGGCAAGGTTCTGGATGGGCGCGCCTTGACGGTGAATGAAGCTCGTCCGCAGGTTAAGCGCGAGTTCGGCGGCGGCGGCGGACATTTCTCAAAGAATAGAAACAGGCCCGGGGGGGGAGGTGGTGGCCGCGGAGACAATGATCGTGATCGCCCCAGGCGCAAGCGGGGACCAGACCTCTATTAGGCCAAGAGAGGGGAGAAGCGGGCCGAAAGGACCGCCTCAGCCTGGCTTCCATCGCGAAACCATACTCGTCTCTGCGAGAATCAAGCCCCGGAGAGAATTCCACTGGTAACCTAGCCGCACAAGGGAGTTTGGCGTTCCTTCGCGGCTTAGGGACTGTGCGAGAATAACTTCACAATCAGGCCGAAAGAAATGTCCTGTGGCGCCGGTTGTCAGACCGGCGCGGGTAGCCGCCGGAGGCGGCGACCGGGGGGTCTTATGCCCCCCCGCACATCACTACATTCCGGGCCAAGATGCGATTCTTTCTACGCAGATCCTTTGCGGCGGCCTCTTGAGACTCCATCGATAAGGAGCAAGGGAGACAAGACAGGCATTGATCCTTGTCTCAGCAAAGGCGCGACGACAGGATCGCTCTTAGGGCTGGCGCAAGAATAACTTCACATTTTGCTGCTGCCCTGCGGGCCGCAGCCTGAAAGGGCGCGGCGGCGGGCATCTGCTTCGTTGCCGCTCCTCGACGATATACACCGATATCGCCTGCGTCGCGGCGCCTCGCATCTGACCGCCCCAGGAGCGCCGCAGGCGCGACGGTGCTCGCGCCAAAATGTGAATTTATTCCTGCGCCAGCCCTTAGCGCCTCGCAGGGAACCAAATCCATTTCCGCGCGGATAGAATCTGCAGGTCAGTACCGCGAAGTTAGATAAGAATTCGACCGTTCCGGCCTTTCCGGCTGCTTAGTACACGATTCCGCAAATATGGTGACGTATTTTGTGGGGCGCAGAAAAACGCTGCCTTTAGGACGCTGTGCTCTCGGGCGCTAGCGGCGTGCAAACGCGTGCTGGACATTGCCGGCTTCTGCGTTCAGAAAATACGTCAGCGTATTTATGAAAGAGCCCACTTGGAGAATGTAGCGTAGCAGGATTGGTCACCGAAGTGCGAAGCCCTGCGTTCCCCTCACCGTGCGCCGAACCCGGCGCTGCGCAGGACCCCGCACCCCGGAACACACATGCAGGGAGGCCCAGGTTCCTCGGGATCCCCTGAACCTCCAATCCACTGGCGAACCCTTAGTGGCGTTCGCGAATATGGCAATGCACAATCTGTGCCAGCGGGAGATGACGGTCTGGGGGTGTCCAAAGTGGACCGGCAACTTCATCTTACGTTGGGATTTGGGCAGAAACCGAAGGTGAATCCGAAGACCATTCGAATTCTCCCTGACCGGCCCCGCAGTAGTCCGAATGACAATCCTACAGAGTAAATATGATACGGTTTCTCCGGATACCTTTACACTGCCGGGGCCGGCGGGTATCATCGGGCCGGTTTCTAAATCCTAGCTGGGAATTCAACGTGGCTGCACCCTACGACAAGAATCGCCTGAGGCTAGACAGTCTGATCGAGATCAATCAATTGATGATGAGCACTGTCGAACCGGATGATCTGATCAAGGTCATAATGGATGCCGCGAAGCGCCTCTTCGCGGCCGAGGCCTGCAGCATCGCGGTAATCGATGAGGTGGACAAGCAACTGGTCTTCGCCTTTGCCGCAGGCGGAGCGGAAGTCGGAAACTTCCGCATCAAGCTGGGACAGGGCGTCATCGGTTGGGTGGCTCAGACCGGTGAAGGCGTGATTGTTCAGGACGTCTCGAAGGATCCCAGGTTCTTCTCGGGTATCGACGCCGAGACCGGATTCCGGACAAAGTCGCTCCTTTGCAGTCCTCTGCGTCAACGGGGGCAGATCATCGGGGCGATCGAAGTCCTCAACATGGCTGACCCGCAAGGCCTGGGAAAAGAGGACTTGGATCTCCTCACCGTGTTTGGCGGGCTGGCCGGCACGGCCATCGACCGTGCCAGACTTTTCGCGGCCACCAGCCATGCCAACGTCGCGTTTCAGGAGCTGGTGCAGGATCGGTACCGCTTTATCGTTGGGTCCAGCAAGGCCATTCAGTCCATTGTCCGCCTTGCCCGTACCGTCGCGCCTGCAAACACCACCATCCTGATCCTGGGAGAAAGCGGCACGGGCAAGGAAGTCCTCGCCCGTGCCATTCATCAATGGAGCGCCCGAGCCGACCATCCCTTCATTGCCGTCAATTGCGTCGCGTTGACCCCGGAGCTGATTGAAAGCGAGCTTTTTGGACACGAGAGAGGCTCCTTCACGGGGGCTGTCGGGCGGAAGATCGGCAAATTCGAGCTGGCACAAGGCGGCACCCTGTTTCTGGACGAGATCGGCGAACTCAGGCCGAAGCTGCAGACCAAGCTCCTGCGCGTTCTACAGGACAAGGAATTCCAGCGCGTCGGCGGAACTAAAGACATTCGCGTCGATGTGCGGATCATCGCCGCCACCAATCGGGATATCCAGGAGGCGATTCGCAGCGGGGACTTTCGCGAAGATCTGTATTACCGGTTGAACGTTGTCTCGATCACGATGCCGCCTTTGCGCGAGCGCAAAGAAGATATCCCCGGGCTCGTCCATCATTTCATCGACCGCTACTGCCGCGAGGTGAAACGCTCCGGATTGGACATTTCTCCTGAAGCGATGAACTTGCTCGCATCATCCTTCTGGCGCGGAAACGTGCGGGAGCTTCAAAACTCCATTGAACGCGCAGTGGTTCTCTGTTCTGCGCCGGTCCTGACCGAGGCCGATTTCCCGGCGGAACTCAGAGAAGGTAGCAGTGCAGCCGGACCGTCCCCTGCGATGGATCTGTCGCTTCCCATGGCCGAGGCAGTGGATCAATTCAAGCGCGCTCTGGTTCGCAGGTCACTGGAAAAATCGGGAGGCAATCAGGCCGAAGCCGCTCGACTGCTGGGTTTGCAGCGCGCCAACCTTTCCCGGCTGATGAAGTCCCTCGGCCTCCGCTAGCCCTGGCGTCTCGCGTCTTGGCAGCGGCACACAACGGCGCCGGGAACTTGACCTGCATTTAAGAACTTGCGCAGAATCAACTTCGCAAATGGCACGAAAGAAAACCACCTGTGGCACCGGTCATCAGGCCGGCGCGGGTCGCCGCCGGAGGTGTCGACCGGGGGGTCTGATGACCCCCCGCACATGACTACGTTCTGTGCCAAAATGTGATCTTGTTTGAGCGAGCCCCAAGATTCCGAAAGAAGCGCAGCGATGCCCAATCCCGTTCCCATTGTATTGAGCAAAAACAAAAGATTTCTCAAGAATCAGCTCGATGTCAGCATCGAGCTTTCTGCATCAAACGATCCCGCTCTGCTGGAGGCAATTGCCCGTGATGCGAAACCAGTTCAGGACGCGGAGCTCGGGAGGATAACCGCGGCCGCGTCGGGGGGAATCCCCGCCATTGAATTTGGAGGGGACGGTCTGGGCACGGTGTCGTTCAGCGGAAAAGCGGATATCTTCAGCGGATTGGGCATTTACATGGACCGGGACCGCATGCTGCGGTCGCTGCAGTTCGATCCCGGCGAGAATCTGCAGCACTCGCTCACTGCTCTCCCAAACGAAGCTTCCGGCTATTACGCCGTTCTTCGCTGGGGGTACGATCTCTCCGCCACGGGCACCGGGTCCATGGCTCTCGGTGCAGTGGGATCCATCAAGTGTGGAGCTGAAGGCGAACGGAACGGCCTCTATGCGGTAGTCCGGCGTTTCCCGTCGGATACGGGAATGCTCAGCGCCGCTGCCCGGACTGCAAACAGCTGGATGCTGCCGCGCCAGGTTGTCTCCGGCGCCGATCTTGAGCCAAACACTTGGATCATCGCGGAGATCGACAGCGGGATTGCGCTGAAAACGGCGGGCACGCTTGGATACAGCTTCAGTTGGCTCCGCCAGATGAAGCCCGGTACCCTGGGCGGCGATATCGGCCTCAAGCTCCAACTCGGGCTGGGAGCGGTTGTCGGGCTGACCGCCAGCGGCAAGTATGCCGTGATCCTCGCGCGGGAATCCGACGCACCCGTCCTTCGCCTGCGGCTTTACAAGCTGCGACGCAGAGGATGGGATTTCGCTCTCAACGCTGGGGCCACCGTTGAGACGGTGGCCGACATTCCACAAAACGTAGACGACTTCATCAAAGCGATCCTCGGTGTTCACGGGGCACAGATTGTGAAGGATCTTCAAGCAATCGAGGCCTGGACCGATCCGGGACGCAAACCCTCGCAGGTGCTTTCGGGGCTGAGCGAGGAGTATTGCCTGCGACTGATCGAGAGACTGACAGAAATTCCGATCGTGGGCCAGGGACTCGCCGCCTTCAATCGGGCAAGGAA
>DASQID010000512.1:0-8749 GCA_035631775.1 Acidobacteriota bacterium | reverse complement strand
GCGGCCCGCAGGGGGCCAGCAGCAAAGTGTGAAGTTATTCTTGCGCCAGCCCTTAAGTCCCCAGACATCGACGTAGGCTTGTTCAGCGATAACCCTGGACGATTCAAGATCGCGTCCTGCCGCCTCAGCGGGCTTCTTGCCACCTCAAAGACTCGAAGGCTGAATGTTGTCAAAGGGACGCGATCGGCAGTGTGGGTTTACTGAAGGTCGATGTATTCCAGGGCCAGGAGGGGGCCACGGTTCTCGTCCACCTGGCTTATCCGGGCGAGATTTCGCAGGATGAGTTGAATCGTCAACCTCTGCCCGAACTCCATGCCTTCCTGTGAGCCGAATGAAAAGTATCTATTGCCGGCGATGTCCGCCAGCCTGCCCCACGCAACGCGCTGCCCATTCACAGCCAGTGAATATTCAATGGGAGTGTCGTCCCACGGTACTTTCAGGTTGTAGGGCTCTATTCTCGTTGCATAAGTCGAGAGGAAGAAGCGCAGGTGGTGCGTGGAGCGATGTCTGACCGTAAAGGTTCGCTGAACCGCCATGACACTTCCCGCCTCGACAGATGTGCCCGTTGGATACGCCAGCATGAGCTGCTTGTGATTATTGGCGACAAACACAGGAGATACTCTCGGGAAGCCGCGGAAAGATTGAGCCAATTCATCTTCAGGCACCTGCAAGAAGCCTGACTGGTCGCGCAGGGTCAAAAAGCTGTCGGCGGCAAGACGAGAGGTACTCCAGAACAGGCACCCCGAAAACACAAGAATGCACACGCCCCCACAATAGACCCAGGCTGGATGCACCGGTGCGGGAATCGATGATGATTTCCGCAGCATTCGTCGGTGAAGGTCAATGGCTGCCTGGGCAGCCATCCACGGAAAAACAAAAATCAGGAATATTTCGTAGCGCGATTGAGTCTCGAGCAGGAAGAGAAACATCGAAAAGTAGATCGAAGAGAACGACAACGGGATCACTTCGGATAACAGAAACGGAACTGCTGGATATATCAGAAATCGCCACGCAACCAGAATCAGGAAGGCAGCGTGGGCAATATAGATGACCATCTGCTGCTCTGCGAAGTGAGTGTGGTTGATGCGCCTGACCTGCCCGATGGTCGTATCCCAAGTCTCAGGTTCCGTGGAGGTTGACCAGTTCAGGTAGTCGTCCGGGCGGCTCAAGACCCGGTTCTTTCTCACGACGTGCTGCAGAAACTCGCGCGGGTCGTAGGTAACGTCATGCAGCACCTTGCGAATCGCGAATGCGTTCCTGTCGTTGCCGGGAATCAGCGGACACTGTGACAGCCAATTGTCAATTTCCTCATATTGACTCTCCCCGAAGACGTCCATTGTCGTCAGGTAGCAGGTAAGCGCCGCATCATCCGGCTCGAGTTGCACTCCAAATGAACGCCAGAACATCCGGCTCGCCGATAGAAAGACAAAAAGCGGGATAACCAGCAGCAGGCAGGTGTGGATCGCGGCAATCTTGAGCCGCAGGCGGGTTGCGGCCGCCGCACCGTGGTGGTGCCGGAGAAAGGCTGCAACTGAGTTCGTCGCACCTTCCCCGGCGGTGAGGAGAAGGCAGTCGTGTATCGTGGCGTAAATGAGTAGGGACAGAATCGCACCATAGTGATAGGAGCGGGCAACCTCTAGGAAGAAAATGGACACTCCTGCCAGAACCGATAGTCCCAGTACGGGCACGAATGAAGGAGAGGGGTTCAATAGCCGGCGCTGCAATAGGGCGCAGACGTAGAAAAATACGGACAGCCAGAACAATCCGGGAAAATCATGGGACGCGAGTGTCATGGCGTACCACAGGTCGGGATGCCAGATAAAAAACAGCAGCCCTATAGCGGACACCTTGGTCCCCAGCATGACCCTCCCAGCCAGGAAGAAGAGCCCTGCCGTAAGAGTCGCGAGAAGCACGTTAATGAGTTTCACGGCCAGCAGGGATTTGCCGAAAAGCAAGACGATGGGGTAGGTATAGAAGGCGGCCCTCTTCCAATAAACGTATCCGACCTCGGGCCCGCAGTAATGCGAGTCGGACGGCTTTCCGGTAAGCGCCACATCCGAGCCGCAATTCAGGTAATAGCCGAAATCGTTGAGCTGGTATGAGTCAAACGTGGAGATCCAGGCCACCCGGCACAGCAGAGAGAAGCTGAGCACGGCCATGGAGATTTGCAGGATACGCCTTTCTTCCTGGCTGCGCAGAATAAAAACAATCGCAACTGCAGTGACGATAACAACCGGAGCAAGGAAGGCGCCCGCAATGAGGACAGTCTTGAGGTGCCAACTCAACTCCCATGCCTGAGCGGCGACTCCATCTATGAAAAAATAGATCAGTACAATGAAGATGGCGCCGGAGATCGCAGCCGCGAATCGCTTCACAGAGACGATTACCTCACCGATGACTTGCACGGGACAGGAAGAAGCACCGGCTCAAAGACAGTCCTTCAGGGCAGACACTACCCTGCCCTGCTCCTCCTCTGTGAGCCCACTGTAAAACGGCAGTCGAAGCAGCCTTTCGCTCACACTCTCAGTCACCGGGCAATCCCCGGGCTTTCCACCGAGCCGCCGACCCATGTCCGAAAGGTGCAGAGGAAGGTAATGAAAGACACTCAAAATGCCCTTCGATTTCAACCTTGCGATCGTCACGTCGCGCTGTTGGGGGGAGGGCATCAGAAGATAGAACATATGGAAGGACTGCTCGCAATGAGGCGGCACAACCGGCATGCCGACAGCCCGCTCCATCGCCCAGTCGCTCAGTTGCTCCTGGTAAGCTTTCCAGATGCGGCGGCGCATGCCCTGGATCCGCTCCCGGGCTTCCAGTTGCGCAAGCAGCACGGCAGCCAGAAGCTCCGATGGGAGGTAGCTGGATCCGGTGTCCACCCAACTGTATTTATCTGTCTCGCCGCGAAAGAATCGGCTCCGGTTGGTGCCTTTTTCGCGAATGATCTCGGCGCGTTCAATCAATTCCGGCTCGTTGATGATCAGCGCGCCTCCCTCGCCGCAAGTGAAGTTCTTGGTTTCGTGGAAACTCAGCGCCGCCGTAGGCCCGAACGTGCCGAGGTATTGGCCATTGTATTTCGCAAAAAGGCCATGGGCGTTGTCCTCGATCACGGGAATAGTGTGGCGAGCAGCGATACGCGAAATGGATTCCATCTCGCAACCTACGCCGGCGTAGTGCACGACGACAATAGCCTTCGTGTTCGTGTTGATCAATGGCTCGATTTTGGATTCGTCGATGTTCAGCGTATCTTTCCGTATATCGGCAAAAACCGGCCGTCCTCCATGCAGCACGAACGCATTGGCGGTGGAGGTAAAGGTGAATGAAGGAACAACGACTTCATTTCCAGGCCGCAGCTCCAGCAGAAGGGCCGCCATTTCAAGAGCATGAGTGCCGGAGGTCGTCAGCAGGACCTTTCGAACACCCAGGGTCTCTTCCAGCAGCGAGTGACAGCGCGCTGTGAAGCGCCCGTCGCCCGATAGACGTCCATCGTGGAGCGCCTGCAGGATATAGGACTGTTCTTCGCCCGTGATGAAAGGGCGGTTGAACGGTATCGAGTATCTTGTCATCATCCGGACAAGAATCTGCCACGAATTTCACAAATTGCACGAAAATTTTATTGTAGCTGGTATCCGTTGCGGAATTCCCTTGTCGCATGGAAAGCGCCCCGAAGGGCTCCAAAGGGGCGCCAGCCAGTAGCCCGGGCAAGCGAAGCGCAGGGTCGGGATTGTCAGGAAAGATCGAAGCCCTGGAGGGGCGACAGGTAACACATAACATACGAAGCTCTTTCGCCCCGGGGCTCGACATTATGCAATTTCCTATCCGGGGGGTTGCGCCTCCGGCTTCTTGCTTCGGCCCCTCCGAGGCCCGACTTGCTGGGCAATTCGACGAATTTCGCGACAGAACCTGCCTAGTTCCAGCGAAACCAGCGCAGGGCGCAGAAAAACGAGAGTCCGCCCCAGGCGGCGAGGATCAGAAGGCGCAAGCTTTGCGAGGCAAGAGTTGCGCCCTCGAGGATGACCGCCCGCAAGGCGTAGTTGAGCTGCGTAAGGGGCAAAGCCTGAACTAGAGGCTGAAAAATATTCGGGAATCTGTCGGGTGAAAAGAAGATTCCGGACAACATCCACATGGGCAGCATGATGAGATTCATCAAACCGGAGACCGTCTCGATTCGCTGAGCGCGGCATGCGACCAGCAAACCCAGGCCCGCAAAGGACATGGCTCCAAGGAAAGAGAGAAGCAAGATCGACAGCGGATTCCCCTTTATCGCAACCTTGAACAAGAGCGCTCCGGCCCCCAGGATGATGACCACTTCCGGGATCATGAATGCGAGCCTCCCGCCAATAAGAGACCACAGAAAATCGGAACGGTGCATGGGAGTCGCCACGAAACGCTTGAGCAGTTTGCGGACTCTCAGATCCACGATCACAAAACCGACACCCCACATCCCGCTCCCCATCAGATTCATACCCAGCAACCCCGGGACCAGGAAATCAATGTAGCGTGCTCCGGGCTCGGTCATGTACTTCTCGGCAATCTGCATTGGGTCACGCCGCCCGGCGGAGCGCTGCAGAACGTCGTCGACCTTCTGTCGGGCGAGGACGCTCTCCGGACGGGAAGGGTCAAACACGAAGGTGCAGGAACTCCCCGGAACAACTACCAAGGATGTCTTGCCCAGACGGAGCCGATCGTGACAATCGGCAGCCGGGTGAGTCTCAACGACAAGATCTCGGCTCCGGGTGAGACTTCGGACCACCTCCGCAGCCATCGGATCCTGCTGAACGTCCACATAAATGAGGTCGACCGGACGGTTGCGAAAAGCAATCCCCAACCCAATCGCAAGAATCAGCGGAAAACCATAAACCCAAAATACCGCCGCCGGCTCGCGCACAAACTCGAGCACTCGGGCGGTCAGGAGCTGCTTAAGTGGATGGTACCTCTTCATCTCTCAGGTGCCTTCCCGTCAGGTGAACGAATACGTCCTCCAGACTCGCATGCCGAGTGGTGAGCCGCATCAGGAGGTGTCCTTGACGCTGCAGTGAGTCGAGCAGTGCCGGAATAGCGATGTGAGGCTCACGCACGGTCAAAGCGACGCCGGTCGCCTCCTTGCGTACCTCACGGACAGCAGGAAGTGTTGCCAGAACTTCTTCCTCGAGCCCGTCGCCATTTGTCACTGCAAATTCGACCACATGCTCGCCGCCGAGAGTCGCAATGAGTTCGCTTGGACAACCCAGAGCAATTACTTTGCCGTGATCCACCACGGCAACGCGGTCGCACAGCCGCTCGGCCTCGTCCATGTAGTGCGTTGTGAGCAGCGTCGTCTTGCCTTCGTCACCAAGCTTCCTGATTATTTCCCAAAGCTGCCGGCGCGACTGTGGATCCAAACCAGTGGTCGGTTCGTCCAGAAAAAGGAGATCGGGGTTCCCCACCAGGGCACATGCAACCGCAAGCCGCTGCCGTTGTCCTCCGGAAAGCTTCCCCACCCACGACTTCGCCTTTTCCGTCAGGCCCACCCCCTTCATGATTTCGGCCGGATCTTTTCCGTCGCGATAGAAGCTGCGGAACAGGACCAGTGTCTCAAAAACAGAGAGTTTCTCGGGAAAACGCGTTTCCTGAAGCGAAATTCCGATGCGCTGGCGCAAATCGTCGTCACGATCGCCCCAGTGCATGCCCAGAACCTCCACCTCTCCGGATGTTGCATCGAGCAGGCCCTCCAGAATCTCGATAGTAGTGGTCTTTCCGGCCCCGTTCGGCCCCAGGAGCCCGAAGCATTCTCCCTTGCGAACCTCGAGATTCAGGCTGTTGACTGCCTCTACCACACCCCCACGGCTCTTGTAGAGTTTGCGCAGATCGCGACAGCGGATGGCAAACTCGAAAGATGTGTCGTAACTCATCCTTACCTGGTCCCGAGAAAGACCTGCGCATTATAGTGAAGCATCGCCCAAAAAACTACCCACGGCCAGGGGGTTTCACGGGCAGGGGGTAATTGGGCCCCCTGGGCGCCGGTATGATGTCCGGCGCCACTGAGCAACCCAAATAGGGAGAATCCGTGGTGAATAAACTCTGCGTTCTGATGGCCGCTCCCTGTGCCGTTCTTAAACTGAGTCTCTACTGATTCTGCGCGGAATGACGGTAGAAGGCTATCAGATCCGTGCTCACGGGCTCAGCTCCGACCTGGCGCATCATCGCTGCGATCTGCCCACGGTGATAGCTGGAATGATTGACAAGATGCTGGAGAATCTGTTGGTGGGTATTGGCGAACTTCTTGCCGCTGGTGGTTGTGTATTCGAAAGCGGTCTGGAGCTTCTGCTCGTCCAACTTTCCCACGAATCTGGCTGTCCGGCTCGCGATGTCTTCCCATGCAGTCTTCAGGGCACCAAGCGAGGGCAAATCCTGCTCCGTCACGAGGCTCGTCTCCGGTTTCCCTACCAGACGAGACAACCAGATCCTCTCCGCGGCAACAAGGTGGGTCATCGTACCGTGCAAGCTGCCGTGACTGGCTTTCAGATCGCGCTTGTAGTCTTGCTCCGCCACCTTCTCAAGCGCTTCAAATATGCGGTTCGTGGCCCACGAATTGAAGGCAAACAGCGTCTTTATTTCCTGGACGGTCATAGAAAACCTCTCCGTATTACAAACCTGAAGATTCTTTTCTGCCTGCAAAGGATTCTTCGCATTCCTTTGCTCTTGCTTTGATAGGCAAACCGCCAAGACTCAAAGTACCCCAAGGTTCTCGAAGACTGCGATTGGTTATGCTGCCTTCGCAGCCCCAGATCGGATTTTTAAGATTACCTTAATGCAGCCCATCGTCGCAATCCAAGTTGAACGGATTTGCCTTTCATATGAAGTCCTTGATTCAAGCCCGAATACCCTCTATCTTGGTGTTTTAATCCCGCAAATCAAGATCAGCTGACAGGAGCACTGAGCGCGAAACAATGCAGGACAGGACCATCAGCATCATCCTCGCGGGAGGCGCCGGATCCCGCCTCCATCCCCTGACCGCGGACAGAGCCAAGCCTGCCGTTCCGTTCGGCGGGAGATACCGTATCATCGATTTTACGCTGTCCAACTGCCTGCACTCCGGTCTGCGCCGGATTCTCGTACTGACCCAATACAAATCCCATTCGCTGCAAAAACACCTGCGCGACGGGTGGTCGATATTCAACTCGGAATTGCGGGAGTACATCATGCCCGTGCCGCCCCAGAGGCGCACCGGTGATTCCTGGTACATCGGAACCGCCGATGCAATCTATCAGAACCTCTACCTCCTGGAGCGAAGCGGCGCCACCCTAGTGTTGATCCTCGCGGGGGATCACATCTACAGGATGGATTATGCCGCGATGCTGCAGTGGCACTTGGATAAGAATGCGGATGTCACGGTTGCTTGCATGGAGGTGCCGCTGGAACAGGCACCTGGCTTTGGGGTGATGGCTGTCGACGATGAGAATCACATCATCGACTTCCAGGAAAAGCCGCAGTGCCCAAGGGCGATGCCGGACACTGAGAATCATGCGCTGGCTTCGATGGGGGTGTACGTCTTTTCCCTCGACATGCTTTGCGCCCTGCTGAAGAAAGACCATGAGAACGACGGAGGTTCCCATGATTTAGGCAGAGACATACTGCCGTCATTGATCCACTCCGACCGCGTCTTTGCATACCGCTTTGGAGGAAGGTTGGGCCGCGTTACTCAGGACCGCTACTGGCGCGACGTCGGAACGATCGACGCATACTATGAGGCCAACATGGACCTCCTCCGTCCGAGACCGTCCATCGACCTCTATCAGGGGGACTGGCCGATTCGCACCTATGAGGGCCAGCATCCCCCGGCACGGTCCGTCCCGGGGACCTCGGGAAAAGAAGCCGAAATCGTCAACTGCATGCTCGCATCCGGCACCGTCATCGCGGGCGCCACGGTTCGTCACTCTATTCTCTTTTCCAACGTCCGCGTGGAGGAAGGCGCGATTGTGGAGGAAGCGTTGCTGTTCTCCAACGTCACCGTGGGTGCCGGGGCCCTGTTGCGAAAATGCATCATTGACAAGAACGTATGCATTCCTCCGCGCGAAAGTATCGGCTTCGACCGAAGCCGCGACTGCGGGGATTTCACAATCTCGGAAAATGGTGTCGTCGTGGTCCCTCAGAACTACCGGTTCCCGGAAAAGCCGGCATGAGTCGTTCTGATTCAAAGAGGAGAGAAATCCCCCAATGGATATTGTCCAGATTGACGTGGCAGGCAGGTTGTTTCTGTCTCCCGCCATAGACGACTGGGACCCAATCGAGAAGAAGGAGATCACGTTTGTCATCGACCTGGAAGGAGACCTCGATCTTGGGATTCCAACCATTCCCAATCACATGCTTTATGTTTATTTCCCGATCTTCGATGAGGACCTGCCGGATCTCAGGAGGCTGCATGCGATCGCTCGGATGGGAGCCAGCCTCGTGGATGGCGGGTACAAAGTTCTTGCACATTGCGGCATGGGTTTAAACCGCTCGGCTCTGATGGCAGGACTAATTCTTGTCTACCTGGGAATGGATGGGAAGGATGCGGTCAGACTCCTGAGAGAGAAGAGGCCTGGAGCCCTGTTTAACGAGAACTTCGCCTCCTATCTGGAGACACTCAGGGATTCCCGGGATCTCCTGAAATCCCGCCAACAAGGCGCGAAAAAACGCGGTCGGAAAATCCAGCGTTGACTGGCCAAGTCAATGCCTGCAATTTATCGATAGTTGGGAACACTCATTGCGTCCTTAGCGTTCTTCGCGT
>DASQID010000511.1:0-4502 GCA_035631775.1 Acidobacteriota bacterium | reverse complement strand
GAATCTGTCATTCTGCTTTGCATGCAAGCGCTCGAGGGCCACATTGAAATGCGGTGGCAGCGACCCTGGTTCTGGCCATTTCGCAAAGCCCTGGTCAGCCGGGGTAACAAGGTGCCCACTTATATCCCGCGGGCTAACGATTTCGCTAAACGATTTGCCCGGATTGCCGGCGGAACCGCTATGAGCATGCTTCCGGAGATAGTCTTCGATATTCCGGGAACAGCGCACTGCATCGGAGGTTGCGCGATTGCCGGCTCTGCCGGGCAGGGAGTGGTTGACTTACGGCAACGCGTCTTCGGCTACAAGAATATGTACATCTGCGACGGCTCAGTCATAGCGGCTAACCTTGGCGTCAACCCAAGCTTGACTATCACCGCCCTGGCCGAGCGGGCCATGAGCTTCCTACCTTCCGCTTCAGAAACGAACTGGAACGACGCTGCCGCGTAGTGCAACACTACACTCCTTCGGTCGCTCCTCACAGCGAGTTTATTGGATCGCCGGAAATTGCGTTCCGGCCGGTTCTTGTGCCGTGGCGTTGCCGCACAACGCGGTGCAGTCTCTGGTTGTCTCCACGCAGGATCATCCGCTGACGTCGCGGAATGTTATATAAGCGCATCGAGAACTCTATCAGCATTCTGTCCATCACCTGGAAAGCATCCAGCACTTTCCCGGAGTCGCTCGCGCTGACCAGTCCACTGCTTAATTTACCCCGTTTGCTCCCCTGTCGCTGCCTCATGCTGCACTCTGCCATTTCTAAAGTCGGTAACTGGTATGTCCCCTCACAATAGTGATAGCCGATTCAACCCAGAAATGGAAATTCAAATAATCTATCAGCCCGATAAGCATCACTGGTTTTTTCTAAGCACAAGAAAACGCGGCTCATACGAAGTCCGCAACGGCTGATGCCAGCGTTTATTTGATTAGAGTAATTAATTCTTTGAATCGCGCCGAACTGTTTCCCGGACGGCAAGCGTCTTATTTGAGTTGTCGTCGAGGTGAGAATTGCTGAGGGCGCATGAGTACTGTCGTGAAAGTTCTAATTCGCGGACCCGCTGTTGCTGTAGATGAGTGCGGGTGACAACTCGCGCTACGATCTGATTACGCTGTTCAGGAGATAGCTTATTAGACTCCTTTCCTCCAATCCGTATCGCTGCCCTTCTTCAGGCGAATGGTCAGCGACCCATCGGGATTAGTTGGCTGATGACAGGCCCAGCGCACCGGACGCCGCACTCCTTTAACTTCCAGCTCCGCGCGCAAGCGTATCTGCTGCCCGTCCATGCCGTGGGGAAGAATGATGGAAGCCTGCCGGACCTGTCCGGGTAGGGGCTGGCCTGCATCCAGATTGCCTCCCAGCTTAACCTGCCCATCCAGGCTCTCCGCATAAATGCCCAGTATTCCCGGCACTCCCGCCACCCCGTCATTGGCAATGCCCAAAATCAGTTCCATAGTGCCGTAGCGTTTGCGTTGCCAGATCCAGGAGGGCCGGAGGCGATAGCCGAGCCGCTGCTCCAATGCCTGCAGCGATTGCGGATACTTCTCGTAGTAGCGCCGTATGTTATCGGCCTCCGTCCACAGGCCAAAATAATTGGTGCCGATATCGAGAGCGTGGAAGCCCGCCACCTCGCGGTAGGGCCGGTCCATGGGACCACCGCTGTGGCGTGGATAGTCGTCGGTGGATGGGGCCTCATCGTCATTCCCCATGAACGACAGAGCGGTAGCCGGCAGCTTGCGGAAGCAGGCTTGCTCCTCGGCCTTGTACTCCGGCAGGACGTAGTGGCGATTTCCGCCGTCTTCAATAACAGTGGCCAGCCAGCTGGGCCGGTGTCCCAGTTCCTCGATCTGAATGGGTTCATCCATGATGAGGCTGTCGGAACGCAGCCAGCAACCGGCGCGCACCGCCATATCCTGCACCTGACGATTGCCGACCTTACTGATGTCGGGTTGGCTGTTGACCGCCAGCGGCGTCCGCTTCCAGGAGTCGATTTGCATTTGAGTCATGTGCACAAACGTTTTCTCAGCCGTCAGGTAATCGGGGAAGGGGCTGGCGATATCGTTGGTGTGGCCCTCGCCCCAGAAGCCATACATCATCAGGTCCATGTATTCCATGAGCGGGTCGCTATCGAAGCGGGCGGCCAATAGATCATTCAGTTCGGCAAAGGCCTTCTGGAACTCTGGGGAATCGTAGCGCGGCTCATAAAAGTCGAAATTCTCTTCGCGCTCCTTCGATTTGCGCCCGATGTTAGCCACTGGGACCTTGCCCCGGAGAAAATCCGGCATGGAAAGCTTGTGCGGCTGAATGTTCGGGCTGGAAAGCTGGATGCGGAATGCCACCCGCAGATGGTGGCGCCTGGCCGCGTCCAGGGTGGCGGCCCAAACCGGAGACAGGTTGAGCCGGCCGGGCTCTGACTGCACATCCCGCCAATCGCAGCGGATGTACAACACGTCTACGAAGGGCAGGGCGGCCATTTTTTCCACGCTCTGTTCGAGCGTTTCCTGGCCACACATTACGCCCAACGCTGGTCCGTTTTCCTCCCAGGTGTAGCCGACCAGCCCCGTGCCAAAATTGCGGACATGCTGGGTGGAGGGTTGGGCCGCGAAGATAGTGAACCAGCCATCGTCCTGCTCGATTCCAAAGGGGCCCTGATCCAGCCGATTGGCGGGGCGCGGCCCAGGACCAAAGTTGTACCCCTGCCATTGATGATCGGGTACGTCCGCCCACACCCGCCCAGGCGCGAGCGCACCGGCCCCTGTCAGGACTGCACCCAGCTTGACGAAGTCACGACGTCTCATGCCATAGCCCTCCCTGCTCCTGAGCCGATTCGGATCAATGGGGTTGTTGCTAACTGGATGTGTGACACAACTGCGGTTTCAGGAGGCATGCCGGCCATTAGGGCGCAATGAGAGCGAGCCATCGTCGTTCAGTTTCTGGTGGCACGCCCAGCGCACGGGATGACTCATCCCTTTCACCTCGAGTTCCGCTTTCAGTCTCAGGCCCTGCCACTTGGTGCCTTGCGGCAGCACAATCTGTGCCTGGCGAATCTTTCCGGGCAAGGGATAGCCCGCGTCCAGGCAACCGCTGGTGAGCCGTTTCCCATCTTCGGTCTCGACACTTATGCGCAGCACACCGGGAACGGCGGCAATCCCGTCGTTGGCGAAGCCCACAATCAGCCCGAGGTACCCATTGTCTTCATAACTCCAGATGAACGAGGGCCGCACCCGGTATCCAATCCGCCGGTTGATGCGGTCGAACCAGGCGGGGAAAGCGCGGTAATAGGCCATCAGATTGGCCGCGCTGATGTCGTGAAAGTTCCACAGGGACCAGTAATTCGCCCCGACATCGATCACGTGCGCGATGATGTCGTCAGTCGCCGATATGCCTTCCTGCAGCGGCAGAGTGTCCGGAGGTTTGCCGGGGAAACCCTGCTCGATGATCACCGCAACCCAGGGCGGACGATTGCTCAGCGCCTCGATTTGCTCGTTCTCTATAAAAATGGTGTCGCTGCGAATCCAGTTGTTGCTGCGAACTGTGCGGTCCAGGACCTCGGAGTTGCCCACCCGGCTGTAGTCAGGCTGGGTATTGGTAACCTGCGGCGTCTTGGTGAAGTGCTCCTGCTGGACTTCCCACATCTGGATCCAGGTACGCTCCGCAGTCTGGTAGTCGGGGAAAGGATTGTTGCGGAAGGGCCAGGTGTGCCCCTCGCCCCAAAACCCATATATGAAGGTGTCAATAAATTCGATGGAGGGATTGCCGTTGAATTCCGCGGCCATCTCCCCGATCAGCTCCTTGAACGCCTGCTGAAAGAAAGGATGGTCGTAGCGGGGCTGATAGCGCGAAAACGGATTCTTCAGGAAGCGTTCGCCTTGCGCAGCCGATTCCTTCGGGTCCATAACCAGGTCAACTGTGGGCACCTTTTGCAGAACAAAGTCTGGGAGGGCGGGCGCGTGGCGATAATCGGGCGCGCTCATCTGAACGCGCAGGCCAATCTGCTTGTCGTTCTTCTTGGCCAAATCGAACACCAGCTTCAGATAATCGGGAAGCTGAAGGTGTCCCGGTCGGGGCTGAATCTCCCGCCATGTTGGACGGATATAAAGCTTTTGCCCGAGTGGGAATCGAATCAGATCATCGATAGCTTGTGGAATGTTGTCGGCCTTAATCTCCTCAGTACCCATATCCGCAGTAACGTAGGTGACCAGTCCTTTGCCGTAGCCGGGCACGACCTCTTCTGAGGGAGTCGTGGTCATGACCACTTCATCCGTAGGGATTACGGCGTCAGGCGGATACTGCGGGAAAGGACCTTGATTCAGTCGGTCGGAGACGGGCGGGCCGGAGCCGAAATCGTACTTGCCCCAGTTATGGGTGTGCACCAGGGCGCGCGCGCCCTTCTCGCCCAGTTCCACGGCGGCGGCAAGCGCGACACTACTTTTCAGGAACTCTCTGCGGCGCATGAGAGCTGCTCCCCTCGAACCCGGAACTAGAAGTGCAACTTCAATGCGAACTGGAT
>DASQID010000510.1:0-2638 GCA_035631775.1 Acidobacteriota bacterium | reverse complement strand
GAAGATCGGCCCATTGGAACAATAAATGGAAATGCCCTCGCCATAGCCGTAGGCGATTGGGCTCGACGAATCGACGAACTTCGAGCGCACCACAGTACCGATTGCCTTGAACCTTTGTGGCCGCGCGATACTGACCCCCTGCGTGAGGTTGAAACTCACGGCAAACTCAGCGGTGTCCATCACCCCCAGGAGCAGGCCCCCGCGACGAACAAAATCCTGCAGGTGCTGGAGGCCGCCCCAGCCAAGCCCGGGACGCATATCATCAGTGGAATCGATCTTGCCGAGATTGGGCGTTTCCGGAGTGTTCTTCCAGGGAAGGGGATTGGCCCACATCGGCAGCCCGGAGACAATTGCCTGGCCTCCGCGCCCGACCGGCGGAAAAAGGATCACATCGTATTTCGAATTCAGATCCGAATCGGCCGCGACCTGCTGCGTGTTGATATAACGATAGGGGATCCCATACTTGTCGAAAGCTATCCGCCACCAGCCTTCGTCCTGCGTGCTTATCCATGTGTGGAGGAGGGCGATCCGCGCGGCACGCGACGGGTGAGACTTGACCGTGGGAGCTTCGGATGCCGACACGACATTCAGACCCAACTCGCCCGCGGCTCGCTCAATATCGGCAGCCGGGAGGTTCCTCAGGATGAAGGAACCACGGTTGAATTTCCTCCCGGCAGCCTCAAACGGCTCTTCCGCGACATCAATGGACGCGTCCTTGAACCTATAGCGAAGCGCCATAAGGGAAATGTCGGTGTTGTGGTTGACCACGAACACATTTCCCGTTCCTTGCACGCTCCCGATCGCGCGAACATCCCCGGATACGAGCTGCATGGGTGCATCCAAAGCCTTCACATCTGAGACCCTCACGACCTGCACGTTGCCGAGCTCGCCGAAGGTCCAACCTGTGTCGTCAAAAGGAGATTTCTGCGGATCGTTCGGACTCCAGTACTGATAGTCGAGAAGCATGTCGGCAATCCGGCTGTAAGGCTGGTCCATCCTTAGAATGTAACTGCCGGCGGGGAATTGCCTCGGCTCGGGCGCCTTTTCTTCTTTCTTCTTCGTATCGCCGGAGTCCTGATTCTGCCCTGACTTGGCATCCTCGGGCGTTTTACGGGCGGCCTTCTTCGCGGGGAGCATGACGCTGAAGGGCGCAGTGGCTCGCGAGATTTCACAACCCTGCAGCTGGAGTGTCTTCAGCAGTTCTGCCTGCCCGCCGGGCCTGGGATCGTCTGCGGGAAAAACGTATGCCGCGGGTCCCTCCTCCTTCGGCTTCAGAATAGACCGCTTGCTTTTCAGATAGAAGTTACGGAGGAAAAGCTTCCCGTTGGCCGAAAAATAGGACAATGCCGTGAGTAGCCCTGTCTGCTGGTAGTTGTTGTTGTCTCTCTGGGACCACTCAACCTTGGGAAGGGGCGGGTTCTGCCGGAACCAGGTACGCGAATATTCCTGCGGCGACAGAGTTCTTTCGACCGTGTCCGCCCCGCCGTTGCCGAAGGTTTCGTAAAGCCGGCTGATGCCGTTATGCCCTGCGGCGATGAACATCAGGTAGCCCGGCGACCAGGTGTCGAAGTTGCCGTGAGCGAACACTCCGGGCATTCCGAATTTCGTCATTTCCGAGACATTGTTCCACCCGATCATCTGCCACTCATCGGCGAGAATGGGATCGATCCAGGCGTTATACGGGCCGTCTCCGACAGTGTTGTCGTATAGATAAGGCACCGACTCATGCAGGTCATGAAGCACCTGCGCTTTCCAGTCAATGAAGGTCTTCAAGACGTTGCGGGTCAGCTGGAGGCTGAGCCCCATCGCATCGCGGTTGTTGTCGTGCGCGACATATTTGCCCCAGTACACCAGCGGCGGCCAGTTTTGGTTAGGATGCGCGATGTGCCAGTTGTAGACGTCGGCCTGCCGGTCGCGCCCGTCTACCTCTACAATTGGGGTGATCAGTGCGACGACTCCCTCGCGGAAGGCTTTGATATAAGCGCTCTCATCCACAGCCAGCCGGTAGGCCAATTCCATCAGGGCAGTCGGCGCGCCCGTTTCGGGGGAGTGAATCGTGCCGGTGATGTAGTAGACCGGTACCGACGCGGCGACGAGTTTGTCGGCTTCGGAGTCATCCATGTGTATCGTACGCGGATCCGCCAGTTTCGCGAGGCGAGCCCGATTCTCTTCGATCCTGGCCATGTTCGCCTCTGAGCTCACGGCAACGGCGATCATCTCCCGGCCCTCCTCGGTTCTGCCGATGGGAAAGACCTTCACGCGCGGACTGGCCTTCTCGAGCATCCGCATGTAACGGTAAATATCGGCGGAATAGGGGAGCTTTCCGGGCGCGCCTGCAATGTCGCCGAGCGCGGCTTTGGGCGTGGGGACGGTCTTCGAGGCGGGGAGGTAATCCACGAGGGGTGAAAGGAAAAACGGCTTTGTGGTGTACTCGCGGATCTTTCTTGTGTACTCCTCATCGATCGGCTGATTGGGATCGCGCCCCGGCCTGGGCGGTTCGGCAGTGACCGATACAGCCGCATTCAACAGCAGAAGCACGGCAATATTTCGGATCAAGTTGAATCGAATCATGTGGTCCACAACTCCTTCCCTGGGAATTTATGTGCGTCACTCTATCACAACTGGAGGACCCGGGATC
>DASQID010000509.1:0-2287 GCA_035631775.1 Acidobacteriota bacterium | reverse complement strand
GCTCTCCTCCAAGAGTTCCCGAGCGGAATGACCTGCCGAGCCCCGATCCGATAATCAGCCAAAACACAAGCGGTGTTCCCAGGGCGCCGACGATTCTGTTGCGTTGTCGCACGAACCGGACTATCTCCCGCCACCAGAGTGTTCCAACAGCTAGAGCGAATCTCATAGTGATTTCAGTGCGCTCCGTCGATTCATTGACGATTGACAATCAACGATTGAAAAGCCCAACCCGTAGGCCATCTTTCATTCTTGCCACTTCGACAAGGGTACGACACCGGTCTTGGCGCCTTTGCGTCTTAGCGGTGGCTTTTTTTTGGAAGCCACCGCTAGGGCGCAAAGACGCGAGGAAACTCCAAATTCCTATGGTTGCGGCAACGCTGCACCGTGAGTTTCGCAACTCCCGGCCCCTGCCCCCCGGCCCCTGGGCCCAGTTTTGTCTGAGATCGTCAATCTTCCTCGAGCCGATGCCCGGTGCGATGTATGAAAACGTCCTCCAGAGTCGGCTTTCCCAGGGATATCCCCTGAATTCTGCCCGGGAATGCTTCCACGAGCTGGGGGATAAACAGATGTCCGTTCTCGCGCTCGATTCGCACAGTTCCGTCCAGCACGGTTGCGGGACACTGGAAGCGTCCTCGTATCTCTTCTCCGAGAGTCTGCGGGTCCTGACTGTGCACAGTCAAAACGTCGCCGCCGATTTCGGCTGTCAGCTGATCCGGCGTCCCGAGTGCGACAATTTGCCCGTGATGGAGGAGGGCCAGCCGGCCGCATGCCGCCGCCTCCTCCATGAGGTGAGTCGTCAGAAGCACGGTCACACTGTCGCGCGAGCTGAGGGCCTTGAGCTGTTCCCAGAGATCCCTCCGGGCTCCCGGATCCAACCCTGTGCTGGGTTCGTCCAGAAGCAGGAGTTCGGGCGAGTGCAACAGAGTCTTCGCAAGTTCAACCCTCCGTGCCATCCCACCGGAAAGTGTTTCGACCAAGTCATGGGCCCGGTCCTGCAGGTTGACGCGCTTCAGCATAAGGTCGATCCGGAGGTTGAGTGCGGCGCCCCGAATTCCGTACAAATGGCCGTGATGCCACAGGTTTTCAGCGGCGGTGAGCTTCTTGTCGAGACTGGGGAACTGAAAGGCCACCCCGAGGTGGTGCCGGATGTCGTGCGGATTCGTGCGCACGTCATAACCTGCGATTTGTACGATTCCGGTTTCAGGAACCAGGAGAGTGGAAAGAATCTTGAAAAGGGTCGTCTTGCCTCCGCCGTTTGGTCCCAGAAGGCCGAAAATCTCCCCCCGTTGCACGGAGAAGGAGACGTCTTTGAGCGCCGCGAACGGCAACCCGCCCCGTTTGGCAGGAGGGTAGCTGTAGGTGACGTTTTCTACCTGAACGATGGGTGGAAGATTCATCCGTCGACACCGCCTTCAGGGCGCGATCTTGTCGGCCATCAAGAGGGCAAGAAGGATGGGCAGATAGAGGATGGAAGCCATGAACAGGCGCCGTGCAGATGCCCGGTCACGCGACCGGGTAAACCACACTCCACAGGCGAGAAATGCAATTCCCAGCGCCAGGGCCCCCACCAGGTAGACGAAGCCGGCCAGCCCGGCCATCACCGGCATTACTGTCACGAGAATCAGGAGAACGATGTACACGTCCGACTGGCGGCTCGTCCTGCTGCCGCTCGAATCAACCACGGCCAGCAGAGGGTAGCCGGCCCTGGCGTAATCTTCGCGGTATATCCATCCGATCGCATAGAAATGCGGTAGCTGCCAGAAAAAGACGATGCCGAAAACGATCCATGCTCCGAGAGACAGGTGCCCGGTTATAGCCGTCCAGGCCATCGCTGCGGGGAGTCCGCCGGGAACGGCCCCCACCAGCGTGCAGAGCCAAGTGCGTCTTTTCAATGGGGTGTAAACGAACAGGTAACTCAAGAGCGTGATCGCAGCGACGAGACTCGTCAGCACGTTTACAAAAGCCAGCAGGTAAATCCCGCCGGCGACCGTGATGGTCACTGCAAAGGCCAATGCTTCCCCAGCCTGCAGCCGGCCCGCCGGCAGAGGCCGGTTGTGGGTTCTCTTCATCAGGGAGTCGAAGTGTCGCTCCAAATACATGTTGAAAGCGCTTGCGCCGCTGGCGACGAGAGCCGTTCCGAGCAGTGTGTGACCCAGCAGGACGAGCGGCACACTCCCGCGCAGTCCGAGGTAGAAACCCACAAGGGTGGTGACCAAGACCATGAGGGTAATTCGCGGCTTGGTCAGTTCAAGGAAGTCTGCCGTCCTCGCCCAGGCAATCAGGGTTT
>DASQID010000508.1:0-7239 GCA_035631775.1 Acidobacteriota bacterium | reverse complement strand
GCCGCGTTGTTCCGCGTCTGATCTTTCGTTCTCATGAGTCTCCAGCTCGATTCAGGAAGGGAGCGCCATGCGAAGCGAGTCTCCAATATGAAACCGCTCATACAAAGCATTCGCCAAAGTGTAATACCCGAGAAATACGGGAATTAGTATAAGCCCTGGCAGGCTCATCCACCAGTACGAAGCAAGTACATTATAGTGCTGCAGACTCGCAAGCATGTTTCCCCACGTCGGCACCGGTTCGCCGACGCCGAGACCAAGAAAGGACAAAGCCACCTCGGCCAGCGTGTACTGAGGGATCAGCAGTGCAGCCTGCACAAGCACGACGCCGAGGGTCTGAGGCAGCACGTGACGCGTGAGCAAGTACAGATCCGATGCTCCGAAGCCTCGGGCCGCCTGTACGTAGTCCCTTTCCTTCGCACTCAAGGCAACGCTTCGTATGAGCCGCGCCGGATTCGCCCAGCCTCTCAAGCCAATGACCAGAATCAAAAGGAGAAGGGTCCTTTCCGTCGGAAGATTCAACGGAAGGAATGCCCGGAGTGCCAGCAGGCAGTACAGCCACGGCAGCGCCAGAACAAGCTCGGAGACCCGCATTACAATTTCGTCCAGCCATTTCCCATAAAACCCGGCGAGGGCGCCAAGCAGGAGCCCCAAGCCGAGGGAGAGTCCCCCGGCAAGAAGTCCTGAGAAGAGCGAGACCCGTCCGCCATGGATCAAGCGCGAAAGCTGGTCGCGCCCGAAGCCATCCGTACCGAGCAGGAATACGCGTGCCGGCGGCTCGACCCCAAACAGATGCAGATTCCCGCGCATGTTTCCATTCCCCGCGCTTTCCTGAATCTGCATGAACCGGACCGGATAGACCTTGGACTTGTCTTCAAAGTAGGTTCCTGGGCCGGAAGCGCTCGCCTGAATGCAATAAACGAACGGGCGAAGATGGATTCGACCCGATGAATCAAAGAAGTGCAATCGTACAGGAGGTGCATAAGGAAACGCTCGGTTCTGCACCTCCGGATCATAAGGAGCAAGAAAGCCGGCAAAAATGACTGCGGCATGGAGCGTTGCGAGGAATATCAGGGATAGGGCAATCCTGAGTCGGATGCTCAAGGTCTAGTCCTTTCGAATGCGTGGGTCTACGGCATACAACATAACGTCCGAGAGGAAATTGCCCGCGACCAGAAAAAGAGTCGAAATCATCACGCCACCAACGACCAGGTAAATGTCTCTGGCAAGGATTGCCTCGAGTAGAAGTGGGCCCAGGCCCGGCCAGCTCATGATCACCTCGATTATGAGCGACGCGCTCAGCAAGGTTCCGAGGGACAGACCGAAAAGGGAGATGAGCGGATTGGCTGCGGCAGGCAGAACCTGGCGCCAGAGAATGCGTCTTCGCGAAACTCCGTGGGCTACTGCGGTACGAACAAAGGGCGCATCGGTCACTTCCATGATTGCGGCGCGCACGTGGCGCACCAAAGTCGGAAGTGTGCCGAGCACCAGTGCCGCGAGCGGCAGGAAAAGGTGAGAGGCTATATCGCGGATCTTCCCCAAAGGCGTGAGGTCCGCGAATTCCACCGAAATCATTCCCCCCGCCGGGAAGTGACCGGTTCGAACCGCGAGCATCAGCAGTGCCAGAGCCAACACCAGGTCGGGAATAGCGAGCAGAGCCGACGTAGTGGCCGAGCACACACGGTCGCCGAGGCTCCCTCTGTGGGAAGCGCTCCAGACTCCGATCGGGACTGCGATCAGCCAGGCTGTCAAGATCGCCGTCACAGTCAGAATCAAGGTATTGCGAATCCGCGGTTTCAGGAGTGAGGCTACTGGACTGTTATAGGAAAGGGAAAAGCCGAAGTCTCCGGCCAGCAGCGATTTCAGCCAGCCGGAATAACGCGCAAAGAACGGCCGGTCCATCCCGTATCGCGCTCGCAATGCCGTGATTGTTTGCGGCGAGATCTGCGGATTCAGCCTCATCTCCTCAAAGAAGTCCCCGGGAGCCAGCTGCATCAGTGCAAAGGAAAGCAGAGAGACCCCCAACAGCAGAAACAGCGCATGAACGACCCGGCGTACCAGATATAGCATCGCAACTCCAAAAACTGCCACGAATCAGACGAATTTCACGGAGCGGCATAGCCGCAACCAAATTGGGTCCCGCGTTCGTTCGCGCCTTTGCGGTGGCTCTTTAAAAAGCCACCGCAAAGACGCTAAGTATCCTTGCCGAAATGGCAAAGATTTGAACGTTAGAAGTACGGAGTAATCTGACCCGGGTCAACCAATTGTGTAATTCGAGATATTTGCGGCAGGTCTTTCGGGACCGAATTCAGCAACACCTGCATTTGAGGATGATGCGCTCCGCTGAACAACTCGGACGGGAGCAGTCGCTCAACGATTCTACCCATATGCATCAGAGCAATCTCATCCGCGACGTACGAGGCCAATCCCAGATCGTGGGTGATGAACAGGCAGGTCAGCGTGCGAGCCGTCCGGAGGTCCAACAACAGATTGACGAGCTGTGCCTGAATCGATAGATCCAGGGCTGAGAAAGCCTCGTCCAGTATCAGAAGCTTCGGCTCCAGCATGAGTGCCCGTGCAATCGCAAGCCGCTGCCGTTGACCGCCACTCAGCTCCAGGGGAGAGTTATCATACAATGACGGCGATAGTCCAACCTGCTCCATGATTTCTTTCGATCGTCGAAGCCGTTCCGCCCGGCTGCCGATTTTTTGTACGTTCATTGGCTCCTGTACGATTTCGCAAGCCGAAAAACGGGGATTCAAAGCGGACGCGGGATCCTGAAAAACCAGCTGGACATCCCTTCTCAGGCGCGACAGGGACTCTCCCCTGAGGTTTGCGATGGACTGATCTTCCATCCGGATTTCGCCCGAGTCGGGTCGTTCCAGGTGGGCGACACAACGCGCAAGGGTGGTCTTACCCGATCCCGATTCCCCTACCAGCGCCAGGATGGAACCGGCGCGGACACTCAGGCTCGCTCCGTCCAGAGCCCGGATGCGGGCGCCGCGGGCAAAGAGGCCGTGACGTCGCAAGTAGCTCTTCTTCAGATCCCTCACGCAAACAAGATCCATATGTACTACAAACGTTCAAATCCTTGCCACTTCGACAAGGATACAAAATTCGTCTTGACG
Source organism: Acidobacteriota bacterium (assembly GCA_035631775.1). Classification (GTDB taxonomy): domain Bacteria; phylum Acidobacteriota; class UBA6911; order UBA6911; family UBA6911; genus DASQID01. The sequence goes on along the minus strand of DASQID010000508.1, from coordinate 4,114 downwards.
CCTTTGCGTCTTAGCGGTGGCTTTTTGAGAAGCCACCGCTAAGACGCGCGGACGCGAAAGGACGCCAAACTCCTTGGTTGCGGCCTGGCTGCACCGGGTAGCCTTTAGGGCTTGGCGACGTGACAGCGCACGCGACGCATATCGTCTGCGATCCTCACGGGCGGCTCCTCATTCCAACAGATTTCGGCCCGCACAGGACAACGCGGTGCAAAAGGACAGCCGCGAGGAAGGTTACGCATGTCGGGAACAGTGCCGCTTATCGGCACCAGCCGCCGTGTCTGCTCTGTCCTGTTCTCACAAGACAACGTCGGAATCGCTTGCAGCAAACCGCGCGTATAAGGATGCAGGGGATTCCCGTACACATGGGACAACTCACCCTCTTCCACGATCTTACCCGCATACATGACGAGCACTCGATCTGCCAGCCTGGCAAGGACGCCGGGATGATGGCTGATGAATAAAAATGCAATCTGGTGCTGGACCTTCAACTCCCACAACAGGTCCAGAATTTCCGCCTGGATCCGCGCATCGAGCCCGGTGGTAGGCTCGTCCGCAACGACCAGCGAAGGCCGGCAGGCCAGGGCTTGCGCGATGAGGACGCGCTGCTTTTGCCCTCCGCTGAGTTCGTGCGGATAGGCCCTGTATAGACGGTCGGAATCAGAAAGATGGACTTGTGCGAGTATTTCCCGCGCTTCCCTGCGGCAGCGACGCCAGTTCCAGGGCCGGTGCGCACGAATGACCTCGGCAACCTGATTCTCGATACAGATGACCGGATTCAGAGCGATAGATGGCTCCTGGAAGATCAGTGAGACCTCCGAGCCGCGGAGCCCCCGCAGTTCCCGGCCGCCGAGCTCCAACATATTTTTCCCGCAGAAGCGAACTTCACCACGGACAATGCGGGCGGATTCCGGAAGCAAGCGCAGCAGGGTCAGTGCCGTGGTGCTCTTTCCACATCCGGATTCACCCAGCAGACCTACGGCCTCCCCTGAGCGAATGGAAAAAGTTACTCCCGTAAGCGCGGGGACCTCGCAGCCGTCACTACTTCTATAGTTTGCGGCAAGATCGAGAACCTGGAGCATAGCTTCCATTCCAGCCGGATCCCGTTGAGTCACCCCGTCGTGCCCGCCAATCGCTGGAAATCAACGAAGTAAGCGCGGCTTAATAATACACTCGGCCGTGATGCGTGAACAGCGGGCCGGCCGGGCCCCAGGACCCGGACCAACGAGCGGCGCGAGTCCTGAGGGAAAAAATTCTGCCGAGGGGAAATATTCCCATGAAAAGCAGGGGCCAGAGGCACGATGAGGCCGGAAACCGAGGCTGTTACTAAGATTGCACTCTCGTCCCGCCTGGCGACGCAACGGCCAGCCGTACTGCGGAAACACGGTTCTTTATTGGTTCCGCAGGCGATTTGACCACGATCCATAATCTCCGCGTTCCAAGATTTAGAACTCCTGTACCGAGTATTGGCGCGATAAATGCATCACCTCTCGCCAACGGCGGAGACCCCTTATGGGCCGCGCCGTCTTGACCGTGCGCTCGCGCTCGCATGGCATTCCCGATGAGTCAGTGCAATTGAGCAGATGCAAGGCATTGGTGTTGGCTCGCTTGAGCAACACAACAGCCAGGGGTGGGAAGACCACACCCCTGGCGCCTACGGATACTCGGGTCTTGGCACAGAAGTGGGGCAATTCTCTCCATGTTGGCGGTTGCTTCGGCTATGCCGGTGCAACTCGGTTTAACTCGCAAACTATTTACTTCATACTAATAAACTTTTTATGCCCGTTTGATGCCCTCCTGATGGCTGCTCAACTATACTCTACCCGCTTTCAAAGACATGGGGTTGTAAGGGGTATTTTACCCTCACTCAGGTAACTCGCTCTCATCTCGGGTGAGCGAGGCACTTGCCACTATACAATTTGTTTGAACCGGCGTGGCGTATGCGGGAACTGGCTTCGGCCAACAGCGCTAGTACGGCTGAGCGCGGCCCCCTACTCTGAGGATTGACACTCACACTCTCGCCCGCAACGACGCGAAAGGGCGCAGGTCACACGATCAGGCCGTCTGAGCCCCGGCCAAAGGATACCTGCATGACCGAATACGCACTTTGTCAAGGAGCTCAGGAAGTGATTGAACATACCGGCCAGCTGGACCAATTCAAGCTACAGATCAAGGAACTGTTCCGGAAGGAATCGTTCATTTGTCGAACGATTAAGGTACCAAAGCATGACCACGTGTACACGTGCGGCGAAAATGATCCGATGGTCTATTTTATCGAAAGGGGCCAGGTCAAAGTTCTGCTGCTTTCGGCCGAGGGAAAGGAGTGCCTGCTGGCAATCCTCACTGCCGGCGATATCTTTGGCGAATTGAGTCTGTTTGGCCAATGTGTCCGGGTTGATACTGCGGTGGCAATGCAGGACGTAGTCTTGAAGCAGATTCCCTCACGCAGCTTCATGAATCTTCTCAAGCGGGAATCAATGCTGGAGGGCCTGGTGCAGTATCTAGTGGCCCGTGTGGCTGAGCAGCAGGAAGTCATCACCTCACTATTGACGGCAAACAGCGAGCAGCGCCTCGGAATGACGCTCCTTCACTTGGCTCGCAGGCTCGGAAAGAACGATCCTCGGAGTGTGCGCATCGAACAGAAGATTTCGCACGAGGAACTGGCGGAAATGGTCGGAACGACCAGGCCCCGGATTGGGATTTTCTTGAAGAGGTTCAGGGAACTGGGGCTTGTCGAGCTGAGCAGGGAACGCCATTTCGTCATCAGAGAAGGGAAGCTCAAGGAATATCTGGCTAAGCTGGCATTCCCTGAGGATGAAAGCCTTGAGATGCAAAAGCCTCGGCAGCAAGAAACAGTCGAACCTGCATTCCCCACTCTAGGCATCAGCTAGACGGAAATCTCGTAATTTCCGCGAATTATACGATGGAAGAAAATAGACTATCTCGTAAGATTCGTCTAATTTGCCGCGGCGGCGTTCGCGGCAGAAACTAACTGGCCCAGAAACCTGGGACGTAAATACTATCGGAGGGAATCATCAATGGAGGCTGGCCGAACTTTAGGCATCCGGGCCCCCCTGCTCATCGCATTTGTCATCGCAATATCAGCCGGAACCGTGTGCGCCCAGCAGCGTCCGGGGATTCGCCCTTTTGTGACACCACCTGAGGGTTGCTCCTATTCCGGATCTCCGGAGACAGAGAACCTGTATTCATTTACCATGGCTCAAATCCAGGCTCTTTCCTTCGCACGAGCGGGAGAGCGTGCCAGTCTGAGCGCACTGGCAGGAGGTGACGTTCTGACCGGACAGATTGCCAAGACCATTGCCGACTTGAGGCAGGCACAAATACAGGATACCTGTGCCGGCTTCATCCTGTCACCTTATTCGAACAGCAAGAATGAGAATGTCGCAACTGCGGCCAAGTATCTGGCTTATGCTTACGATCAGCTTGGGAAAATGACCAACGAAATGCTGGGCATTGCCATGCAAGCATCTATGCAGAGCAGAAGCTGGGCGCCCACAGCGCAGCTTTCGGAATTGAAGCAAAAGCGGCAAGGAATCATACAAAACATGACGGATGCGCTGAACTTGTCTCTGTCACTGCTCCTTGACCAGAATCACACCGATCCAGAGGGGAAACCGGACCTCTTAATTTTGACCAGGGATCAGCGGACGTCGTTGATGGACTTTCTACGCTTGAAATTCCCAACCCTGTCGGACGAAAAGGGATCCGGACATTCGGACGACTTCATTAAACAGGCGGCTGTGATCCAGTCCTTTCTCGCCGGCAATTACAGCTCGCGGACATCCACCACGCCCCCCAAATAACTCTCACACGACTCATTGCCGAATACCAGCGCGTCGGAGTGGCCAGATCCCAACCCAAGTTTGGCACCGGCCCCTTAGGCATCTCCGCAATATACAGTCTTGAAGTATCGCCGCAACGCCAAAGCTCCTTCGAGTCTCACCGCCAGTTGAGGTGGTGTACCTTACAGTAATTTAATTATTCACGCCTTGCCGCTATGTTTAGCCAGGGCAATCCATGAAGAAGAGCACCTGCACACCCACTATGGGCGGGCCTTGCATAACTGCTGCTGTGCGGACGGGTCGGGGGGCGGGGG
>DASQID010000507.1:0-9703 GCA_035631775.1 Acidobacteriota bacterium | reverse complement strand
GGGTTGTGATGACCCCCGGCACATGAATAGATTCCGAGCCAAGATGCGATCTCATTTCTACGCGGACCGCCCGTCTATTTGGTCGTGAGGGCGATGGAACCATCCCAATCCACAGGCAGGTTCCTGGAATCCACGCCCTCCATGCGCTTGATCAGCTGCATGGCGGCCGGGTCATCCGTGCGGAACGAGAGAGCTTCCCGAAAGTCGATTCGGGCGGTTTCGAAATCCCTGCAGAGATAGTGCTCGAAGGCCCGGCGATAGCATTCATAGTAGCGCTCCGCAGTCTCACCCGCGGGTTCAGATTGTTCCCCGTAAACTTCAAATACCTTCGCAGCCTTCGATTTTCCTTTCACCTTAATCACGTCCAGCAGACGTGATCTGAACAGACCTGGAGTCAGGGACTGGTGGGTACCTTCCGAGACAATCAAAAAAGTGTTGTAGTTTCTGTTGGCGGATTCCAGCCGAGACGCAAGATTCACCGCGTCCCCTATCACGGTATAATCGAAGACCTGATTGGATCCCATATTGCCGACGATCATGGATCCTGTGCTTACTCCAACCCGGCACTCCAACCGAGGGAGTCCCTTGCCGGCCCAAATCTTGTGGAGCTCCTTCAGGCGCTTGTCCATTCTCAGTCCTGCCCGTACCGCCCTGTCTGCGTGGTCGGACAATGGGAGGGGAGCGCCGAACTCGGCCATTATGGCGTCGCCCTCATACTTGTCTATGATCCCTCCTTCAGCCAGGATGATCTCGGTCATCTCCGTCAAGTACTCATTGATCAGCTGAACGAGTTGGGCAGGCGACAAGCCCTCAGCAATAGAGGTGAATCCCACGAGGTCGGAGAAGAGAACCGTCATGACGCGTTCCTCGCCGCCGAGCTTCAGAAGCTCCGGGTTGGCAAGCAGGATTTCGACGACTCTTCCAGGCACGTATCTCGAGAACGCGTTCTTGATAAAGGAACGTTCTTTCCCGACCGCTATCTCGAGGGTGGCTACCAGTCCAAGGAAAACGATCAAAACGCTTCCCGCTGCCGTGACCAGAGGGAAAAGCCTGAAATGCATGAACTCCAACCAGGTGAGCACAACAAGTGCCGCGCCCATGAGCAGCCCTGTGCCGTAAAGGAGCCACGAAGACCTCGCCATGGCCGACAAACCCAACAATATGCACAGAAAAATTATCAGGATCGCGACCCTGCCGGACGGCCACTCCGCGTAAAAGGTGTCTGTGAGCATTCCGTTCAGCATGGCGGCATGGGTCATAATGAGAGGCACATCGCTTTCGAGGGGGGTTTGTCCAAGATCGGAAGTGCCTACAGAAATGTCGCCGACCAGCACAAGCTTGCCCTCGAAAAACTCCCGCAGGTTCCCGCGCAGGTCCTGGTCTTCAAAGTGCTTCAGGAGGGCGCCGACTTCCATCTTTTTAAAAGCATGTGCCCAGTCGCCCGGGTACGGTATGTATGCTCTTCCCCGGTCGTCGATTGGAACGTTAACTTCCTTTTCCAGGAGGCTCCCTTTCGCAGCCGGGATGATGATCCTGCGTCCCCATTCCACCCGAATTTTCTCGAATGGCACCCTTACGTAGTCCAGAAACACAGCGAGGCTCAGGGTGGGAAAGTAGGAATCGTCAACCCTGAGCAACGTGATCACGTGCCGATAGATTCCGTCTGAATCGCCATATGCGCTGATGTGTCCGGAATTGAGTGCGGCTTCCGCGAACGGACCATCCTGCATGAGTGCCCTGGTGGCATGATAGGGCATCCCGTTTCCGCTCTCCGCCGGCTTTCGCAGATATTCCGAACGGAATATCTCATAGGAACGCCCTTGCTCCCAGCGAAAGGGCGTGGATTGCTCCGAATACTCGAATCCAATGGGCAAATAAACCGACCTGGCTTCACGTATGGATTTGGTGAAGCGCTCGTCAGAATCCAGATTGCCCGGGCGGGCGAATATAAAGTCGTAAGCAACCGCCTCGACACCCAGTTGGGCGAGGACGTTGTTGACCGTCGCCAGATCCCCGCGATCCAAGGTGCTCTTGCCGAAATGATCGTAGGTCTCGTCCGTGATGGCGACGAAGACAATCTGGGGAGACTGCCTCGCTCCGCATCCGTATTTCACGGCCTTGCGAAAGAACAGGTCGAGCACCCTCAAGTCATACTCGGTCCAAACGGTGCCAAGGGCGAAGAGAATGAGTGAGGTGGCGGCAATGAATCCCGCGGTTGCAATGCCGATGAGCTTGAGCAGGCGCCTATTTCTTAACCCTGAATTCATATTGCTTCACGAGAATGGCATTTCCAGAGAAGATCTGAAGCTCCGCGGCAAAAGGATCCCCAGCCAAGGCATCTCCTGTGGACCGCACGTTGCCGGCGATGGCGAACGGTTTCTCCGTCTTCTGGCCGAGATCTATCGTGCCCTGTTGCAGTAGGTTCTTTTCGATGGGGGCCCACTTCTCGTAGGGGATCTCGCCGCCAAGGAGGTTTGAAAGTTCCTTGACCTCCGTGGGGCTGCAGATGATGGTAAACGTCTCCACGGGGCTCTGCCCGTCTGGTTGATAGAATTCCCTCAAAGAAGGGAGAACGAGAGTGGAACTTTGAATCCTTTGCTGGGTCATATTCAGAAGGCTCGCACTCTTTCCGTCCGCATGGATCACATAGAGATAGGAATTGGCCCCCTCGGGATATACATAGATCCGGATGAAGTCCCCCGTCGAAAGCGTGTCCCTTGACTTCGCCCGGATCATCTTGTCCCCGGATCTGATGAGTATTCCTATCTTGGCGCGGACCCGCTCCTGGGAATATGCATTCATGAAACCGCATGCCCAGAGGGCGATGATCGCAAGAATGGAAACCACCTCGCATTTCCCTGTTCGCATAATTCCCCTTCGTACTAAACAACCCTCGCCTGAAAGGCGAGGGGTTTGAGCTGTGTCGCCTGAAGGCCACTCGGGATCGGTCTACTTGTCTCGCCCTGCTGCATCGGATAATTCGTAAGATTCGCGGCAGACTCTTTCATCGACTATAACGGTATTCGGTAGTGAGCAGTGAAGTGCCATCCCTTGTCCTGCAGATCATTGCCCCGACCCACTGTCTTTTTGAAGGGATGCCCCCAATACACGTCCGCGCGGAAACCGGCAATCGGATTCCACAGCAGGCCGACGCCGGCACTGTAAATGTCGCTGGCATGAGACGTGAGCAGTCGATCCTCGACGTCCCAGGCGCGCCCATAATCGACGAAGGGCGCAACTCGAAGGTTCAGCGGTTTGAAGCTGCCCTCGCCGGCGCCCTTGGGGTACACCGGCACGCGCCACTCCATTGAAGCCGCCACGCCGTTGTCCCTGACGAATTGATTCTCGCGGTAGGCGCGGACCGTGTTCAGCCCGCCGATCGGCATCTTCTCAACGGCGAGCAGCGGGTCGGCTGCGATCTGAGCGCTGGCGCGAAACAGCAGCTCGCTCGTGAGCGTCGGCACGCGTTGCGCGTACTGAAACTGTCCCATGAAAGCAGTGAACCGGCCATCCGTGCCCTGATCGTTGATGGTGGCATTGAAGAGATCGAGTCCACGCCGCAGGCTGCCACGGGCGGCAAGCACGTGGTTCCTGGTTCGAGCGGTATACTCGAGTCCCACATTGATCACCGTCGTGTCCGACTTTCCATCGTGATCGCCCGGCGAGAATGAAAAAGGGAAACCCAGAAGTGTGCTCTCACTGTGCTTTTTCTCGATCCCGACCGTCGACACGAGGGATCGCGAGGGATCACGCAGCCATGGCTGCAACACGGACAACCCCCCTCTCATGGTGCGGCTCTTGATGTCGATTTCCTTGAACGGTTCTTCAATGATCCTGGCATGGTCGAGTGCGAAGGATGCCTGAATTGCCGTGCCTCTTGAATTAACGGGTATAGAGTACACGGCGGATCCCATCCACCTGCCGCCGGACAAACCGACATCCGACGAAAATACATCTCCCAGTCCGGTCACGTTCATACAGCTCATGCTCAAGGTGCCCCGCTCGCCGCCCGTACTGGCTGATCCCTGGTTGTCTGACCCGATCGCAACCTGAAAAGGCTTCGTTCTCTTGACAGCGACCTTCAGCTCCGCTTCGCCCGCGTGGAGACTCGGGACCAGTTGGGCATTGACCTGTTGAATCAGCGGGTCCTGTTGCAGAAGCTCAAGACTCCTCTGCAGGTTCTCAACGCGAAGGGGCTCTTCGGCCGCGGCTTCGATCCGTTTTCGGATATATCCTGCCCTGAGGCGTCCATTGCCGCTGACATCAATCCTCACGAGTTTGCCGCGCACCTCCTTGAGAACGACGACGCCGTTGACCACTTCCTGGTCGGGTATCACGACTCCCGAATTGACGAAGCCGTGACGCACATATGCCTCGGAGATCTCCCTGCGCAGATCAAACAACTCCTCTATGGTTATCTTCCGCCCCTCGTAGGCGCGGACTATCTCAGTCAGTTCGGCGGGCGACAGGATGGTGCCGCCCTCCAGTTTTATACTCGTAACGCTGATTTCTTCGAGGGAGGCCAGGCCCCGGCCGTGCAGACCATCCGGCGCGGGCAGGACGGGGGTTCGGTCCAGCGGCGGAGCCAAAGCCGGATCCGGTTCCTTCTTACGCTCTTCCGCCGGGCGCACCTTGATCGCTCGATCTTGCTGCTGTGCCGTCACAGGGGCATTGACGGCGAAGGCGGCCATCAGAATCCATCCAAGGAGTGCTCCCGATTGTCGCCTCATCTCAGCCCCCGTACATTGCTCTCCTTTTGCGAGGAGTCCGATGGCGCGTCCGAAGACCCGGAGCCGTATTTACGACTGCCCGAGTCCTTCTTTCTGCCGGTAGTTCGGGTCCCCGGGGGACTCATCAAGAAATCCCCCGGACGCGGTGGGAGCCCGCCTTGTCCTTCGACGGTAAAACTCCCCCTGTTTCTAAGCGCTGCTGCCGCACATCGTTCGCGAAGGAGGTCCGCTACATTCAGTGACGGCAACTGCAGGACGGCCACCGTTCCCGCGACCTGATTCGGCGAATCGATCACGATCCTCCCGTCGAGCCCCTGCCTGGAACTCGCACTGATGCTGCTGTCAGCGCTCTGCACGAAGTAGTCGGCGGCGAGGGTGATGTTGCCTCCGTTGCCGGCATTGGCGCGGGCCAGGATGTCGCTCGCGTTGAGGATCAGAAACTGCGGTTTTCTAACCGTGAGATTTCCGCCGCTGTCTTGTGAGGTCACGCCGTTGGCCGAGGAACTGATCGTGCTGTCCTGCAGCTGAAGCATGTGGCCCACGTTGATTTCGATGTTGCCTCCGGCCGACAGATCGGCGCTCGTCAGGATGTTGCTGTCCTTCAGCCGCAGGGCATCCCTGATGTCGAATGTGAGTGTGCCTGCCATCCCCGAACCCTTGCTCTTCGCGCTGATCAAGGCGTTGTTCACGAGATCGAGACGATCCGCCGTGATGTGGACATCCCCGCCGTTTCCATTTCCGTCGGCCTCGCTCGAAATCCCTGTCCGGTAGACCCCTGTGCCGCTCCCGTCGATTGTCAGGGTGCCCGCCTTCACCTGAAGAGATCCGGCGCTGCCATTCCCATAACTTGCCACCTGGATGTTGCCCTCGTTGCTCAACGACAGGCTGCCCGCGTTGATCGATACGTTCCCTGCATTTCCATCACCCGCCGTACTGGCAGTGATAGCTCCCCCATTCATGTCGAGCCGCGGCGTACTTAGAGAGACGCTGCCGGCGTTCCCCACCCCCAATGTTCCGACGGAAATCCCGGATCTGAATCCCGGCAAAGTCGGCGAAGTGCCGCTGATGGAAATGGATCCTGTAGCGTTAACTGATATGGTGGCTCCGGTACCGGCCGCATCCTGCCCCACGTCGGAGCTGATGCTGCCCCCGTTTCGAAGGACGAGTTCGGTTGTGTTTATCCCAATGGATCCGGCATTCCCTCTACCCCCCAACGTGTTGGTGTCGATGACTCCATCGTCGATGGTAATTCGCGGCGAAGAGATGCTGACCGATCCGGCATTTCCGTCGCCGAACGTCGAACTCGAGATTCTCGGACGATCCAGCGTGGAGCCTGCGTTCTTCATAAGAACATCGTTGTCCGCCGAGATCGAGACACTTCCGGCAGCGCCGGAAGCGAAGGGATAGGCCTCACTCGAGATGAAGCCGCTGGTCAGTGTCAGATGCTTTACCGCGATGTCGATGTTGCCGGCGTTACCTGAACCGTAGGTGCCCGTTGTGATAGTTGAGCGATCGACCGTCAGGACGGGGGTGGAGATGGAAACAGAGCCGCCGGATCCGGTATAGGAGGCCGTCGACTGCACACTGCTTGCGTCAGCCAGCGTCACGCTCTCCGAGGCCTGGATGCTCAACTTGCCACCGGGAGCGAATCCCCGGCTGCTGGGCGACAGGATGGCGCCACCCGCGAGATCCATCGTTGAGACCTTGACCAAGATGTCTCCGGCAGCCCCGAAACTCAACACGTTTTCCGTGTTGACGGCACCGCCGTTCATCGAAAACCTCCCAGCCTCCAGTGAGACCTTACCTGCGTTCCCAAAGCTCTGAGAACTGTTGCTGGCGATGCCAGTGTCGAAACTGCTCGGGTCGCCGGATATGGAGATCGTGTCGGAGGCCTTCACCGAAACATTGCCGGCATTTCCGAACGCGGATTCATCCGTGTTTGTATAGATCTCGCCCATGTCGGAAATCCGGACATTCCGCCCCGAAATGGAGATGTCGCCCGAATCGCCATCACCACCGGAGGTGGCAGACGAAATCCAGGAAGTGTGCGAGACCTCGATATCGCCAGCCGCATTCAAACTGATGTTGCCGGCCCGGCCTGCGTAGTAGGTATCTGTCCGGATCCGGCTGTTGTTCGTTATGCTGATATCGCCCTTGACACCGATGTCAATCGGACCGCCGTCGTCGTCGCCGGTCGTGCTTTGGATGGTGGAATTATCCAAGAGGAAGCGGCCGCCGCGGATATAAATGGAGCCGCCGGACCCCAGCGAGTCGGACACATTCAGGTTGCTCTTGCTGCTGATCGAGATGTTTCCGAAGTCAGTTATCGAACCAACATCAATACCGGCCGCGGCATCGAACCGGGCCTCGCCCGCGCCCGCAACTGAAACCAGGGCAATCGCGCCCCCCGGCGCCCGGAGAGCGCCGTTGGTTACACTGATATCCCCACCCACGAGGGCGAGGATATTTCCATTGGGCACTCTCAGCGCACTTCCGGTCACGTTTACAGGCATTGGATTGGGCCCCAAAAACCCAAATCCGGACGGATTGGCCACAGAAAGCACCTCTGAGCCAGCCGGCATTTTTGCCTCAAACCGAGTGCCGTCCGCGAATGCGACATAGTCAGCGGTTGATGCGCCGAAAGATCCTTGAACGTCCAGTGTCGCGTTCTTTCCGAATGCGATTCCTTTGGGATTGATAAGCCAGAGGTTAGCCTCAGGAATGTCGCAGGCTAATTTGCCGTCGATCCAGGACGAACTGCTCCCCGTCACCCGCGCGATCACATTTTGGGTGAGGCCTGAATACGTGGAAGTAAACAGCGCGCTCTCCCCTGTCCGGATGTTGAACATGCTGAAGCTCTGGAAGAGATTCGATCCTACCTGTTTTCCGAGCGCGTTGCTGATGACCATGTTGCCTGACAGGCTCACAATGGGGCCGACGGATCCGTCGGTCTGTACCTGTGCCGGCAGCGGGCAGGCGATCAGAATGGCAAAAAACACCGGCATACTCTGCAGTGATTTAACCGTCTTCAGTTTCATCCTTACCTCGCTTTTGATCCGGCAAACGACATTCCTTCCCGGCTAGAGCCAGTTGCCGATCAACAGAAACGGTGCCCAGAAGAACGGGTGCCGGAAGCGCTCTTGCTTGAGCAGCGAGCGCTGCGCGGCTCTCAGCGCGCTGGCCTTGCTTTGGTTCGGTTCCTTCAGATGACGGTAGAATTCAGCGATGAGCATCGCCGTGGACTCGTCGCTGATAGACCACAGAGATGCCACCACGCTCCTCGCTCCCGCCTTGAGGCCGACCCCGGCCAGTCCCAGGGCCGCGCGGTCATCTCCGGTGGCAGTTTCACAGGCGCTCAGCACCAGCAACTCCACCGCTTCCTGACGGTATCGCCTTCGTCCCACGGTTTCCTGAAGACCGTCCATTGTGAGCTTCCCGTCGAAGGTGACCAGAAACGATTTGTCGTGGTCACCGTCGAAGTGGCCATGTGTGGCAAAGTGCACGATGGAGTAGGAGCCTCTCGCCACCTCGCGCTCCACGCTTGCAGTCTTGAATGTGCGATCCTGCAGCTTGTTCGTAGCAAAGACGGATTGGATGCCGGCCAGCTCGGAGGCGACGTTGGGCAATGGGTTGAAGCCCTGGACGGACTCGGTAAGCCCGCTTGCGAGCGCCTGCGCTTTTGCAGGCGCCACGGGTGCTGCCATCGTCAATGTCAGTCCCGGCGTTGTCGCGACCGCATATTTCTCGATCAAAAATTGGTTGCCGTCATACAGGGCCGACAATGGGATCGTGCGCAAGGGCCCATCCGGGACGATTACCAGCGTGTCAATTCCATCCCTCCCCAGGCTGTTTTCGAGTGGTGCCATGAGCCAGTCATGCAGGCGGCGGGCCTGGGGCAGGAAGCGGTTCAGTGGATCAGAGGTTTCGATGTTCTGCCGGAACTCCCGTATCACTGAGGTCAATTCCTGCAGACTGACCGGTACGGTGAAACGTTCGAGTGCACCGGGCAGGCTCACCAGCAACTCCACACGATCCTGCAACAACACCGGATAAATGATGGCCGCCCTGGTGGAGACCGCGTCGATTTGCGTGGCGCCCTGAGACTGGACGACGCAATCGTCGCGGAAGTAGTCTGCTATCTCGGCCTGTCTCAATTTCTCGAGTGTGGCCCGGACTTCGAGGAGGTCGCGCTGGGCAGCCTGGGTATCCTGATTTGTCGAAGATCTGCGTAGAAGGAGGTCGGCGAACTCCCGAAACACGGGTCCCACGACCGTCTGGAACGAAACCATGGATCCGGAGAGGCTGTTACGAATATCTTCCACCGCCCGGATTGCCCTGCGGTATCCGGCGATCGCCTGCTCGGTGTCGCCGCGATCGCGCATGACCCGAGCTGCCTGCCACTCCCATTGATAGAGAGCATCGGCGGCGTCCGCCTGCTGTGCAATAAATACCGCCTGGCGGGTATAGCTTAGAGCCTCGTCGTATCTCCGCTCGTCTTCATACAACCGTCCGATATAACCGAGGGAGTAGGAAACCAATCGATGGTCTTCCAGGATTCGCGCGGAAGCCAAGCCGGCGAGATAGGACTCGTACGCCTTCCTGCGCCAACTTGCATCGTAGCCAAGCCACCACCCCGACAGCCAGTATTGCGAACCGGTAGAGAGCAGGCAGAGAACCTTCTCGTGGCAATCCCGAAGCTGTCTGGTAAGCCGGAGGTTCTCTGCAAGGAAGGTATCCAAACCATCGCGTCGCCCATCCCGGATTCGCACCGCTGCCTCATTGATCCTGGCGGTCGCCTCGAGGACAGGTAACTCTGTCTCATGAGCAAACCCGGCGCTTTCCTGGAACGATCGAATCGCAGCCGAAAACTCCCCTGCTTCTGCTTGAACCGCGCCGAGGTCGTTGAGTACTGTGGCCTGCAGGTCTCCCCGCTTGGAGTCATTGGCCATCTCCAGCGCGCGGTCAAAGGTCTC
>DASQID010000506.1:0-20824 GCA_035631775.1 Acidobacteriota bacterium | reverse complement strand
AGTCCTGCAGTTGATCGGTCAGGCTTTGGGCGAGGGCCGGGAGACAGCAATTTGCCTTCGGCGGTTTGAACTCCTGTATGATCTGTCCGTGCAACCTAGCGGGAAGTGAGAGTACGAGCGCAAGAAGCAATCCGGCGCCGGCAAATGTTCGCATGTGATCCCTCCTGGAAAGAGTCACGAATTTCACTAACTACACGAAGGGTCAAATATTTTCGTTCTACAAACCTTCAAATCCTTCCCACATCGACAAGGATACAGTCCTGGCGCCGTTGCGTCTTAGCGGTGGCTTTTTAAGAAGCCACCGCCGAGGCGCGAAGACGCGAAGGAACGCCAAACTCGTTCGGTTGCAGCTATGTTGCCCCACGAGATTCGTGCAATTGGTAGCAGAGTTCTCATGTTATTCGTAAACCACACGTTTCGGATCTGCGTGAGACGGGTCGTGCAGGTAGTGCCCAATTCCCTTTTCCATGACTTCGGCGTAGCGTGGAACGTTACGGCAGACAAGGGCGCTTTCCGGATGGTCCTGCGTCCAGGATTCCATTATCTGCAGGACCGTGGAAGTGTGGCGCCCGACGCGGGTGTCTATCGGCCAGCCGTTCTGATCGATCTTCTCGAACAACAGGCCCCGTTTGCCTGCTTTGACCACGAACTCGTCCCGGCCCGTCAAGAGAAGAGCTTCGTCAGTCTTGCCCCGGGTCGCATCGAGAAACGGTTCGGGCGCTTCCGCGAGCAATGAAATCGCACCCGAGAAATCACCTACCTCGCGGTGAGAAAGGCCGTGCAAGTTCTTCGGGGAAAACTCCGTTCCTATCTTGAAACCCTCGTTATCACTCAGCATCATGGAGGCCAGCGTGGCCAGCTCCTGGCCTCTCTCGTGGGCGACTATGGTGCTGATGACCGGATATTGAAGCTCCGCTTCGTGGAGATCCACCACAATGTCCACCTTTTCGCTCTTGATGAGCTCCATAAAGGCAAAGCACGTCTTCTCCGTAAGGGAGCCGTTGGCTCTTCCGGGCCAGGTTCTGTTTAGATTGCGGATGTCGACATAAGCCAGTTCCTGCCGGCTCGGATAATGGATGTAGACCTCCGGGTCAGGCCATTGGTCCAATGGATTTGAATATCGATCGCCCATCCTGAATCTCTGGCCGCCCCAGTCAGTAGGAATCTTGAATTCGGCAGGATAGGCTCCACTCAGGCGGGTAACTGTGGATGCGCTGCGGCTCGCGCTCAGGACAAGAATCAATCGACCCTGTTCCATTACTGCATTTTCTGCCAGTAGCCACACGGCAAGCCTCCCGGCCGGTTCCTCAGGGTGCGTCCCGCCGAGGACCAGAATCGTCGCACCCTTCGTCTTACCGTCGAGGAAGTAGACATTGCAGTCGTTTGCCGTGTCTCTGACGCCGGGGAAAAAATCCCCCAGCTTCTTTACCCCAGTGACGCCGGGACCCGTCACGACGGGTTCCTTCAGGTGCCTGCTCCTGTAAAAGCTGGTGCCGGACAAGGCGAGCAGAGCAAGCCCCAATGTCGCCAGGACTATCTTGCGGATATACGCCTTTCTATTCTCCACAAGCTACCCACCGTCATTTCAGGCGAAATAGGCGAAGGAGGAACGGGATCAGCACGACGATGTAGAGAATTTCTTTGTCCCACCTCTTCGCCTTGATCAGATTCCAGACCAATATGGCAGCGATGTAGGCCACCATACAGTAGTAGATGACCGTAATAATGCCGGAGGCAACTTCCATGTCTCATCCCCCTACAGACCGGTCAGGAAGGCCAACTTCTTGCTGAATACTACCATCAGGGTTCCCAGGCTGATCGCCGCCAGAGCCGGAATCCAACATGACTTTAGAAAACCCGCGTACGAATCGTGATAGCCGACAATATCCACTGTCAATCTTCCTATGATTGCGGTCGGCGGAAGAGCGTCTCCTAACGGCCAGATTACGCTCATGCCGGCGAGAGCGATTATCGGATTCAATCCGATGGTGTTGAACAGAAGCACCAGTGGGACACCAAGGACTGGAGCTGCCGCATACATGAGGATGGCCTCCGAGACAGGCAAAAAAATGAACAGGGTGGCGAGAACCGCCACAACCGGAAGCGTCACGAAGGTGACGGCAAGCAGCCCCCTGACACCGGTGAGCGTCATGATCTGCACCAGGATCCCAGCACAGGTGAGCGTGGCGACCAGGGGAAGCAGCTGTTCGACGGTCTCCCGGGAAATTTTGAGCAGGTCAAGCCGGATGGGTGACATCAGGTAGCTTGCTGCGGCGGCGCACACAAACATCAAGGGCAGGCCGACTATGGGTGTTGAATGCGGCCACCTTCTCCCCATGAACATCAGCGTCAGGAGAATGACAAACGGCAGGAGCACTTTATACCAGTTCATGCGGGCAGGAGGTTCAGGCAGTTCCTCAAACGCCTTTACCACATCCGGTTTGGTTCCTCTCCAGCCCAGAAGGAAAACAGTGATGAGTGAAACGATGACGCAGGGCAACAGCAGCGGAAGAAAGAAGCCGACATACGGCATGTTCACTCCTGCCGCAGTGAGCATGGCCCAAAGGCTCACAGGCGGTGCAGCCGCGCTCATGCCGGCGATAATGAAAACGATGGCCGCGGTCTTCTGCCTGGAGACGCCCATGTAGTTCAGAACAGTTGCCACCATCCCGCCGGTGATGAGCACGGTGACGCTCCCGGCACCGGTGAACGCACCCGGAATGAGCAGCAGTATCGCGAGGAGCACTAAGAGCAGTGGCCGGTTCGAGTGAAATCTGTGCAGAATCGCCCGGACCGCGAATGCGACGCCTCCCGACTCCTTCAGGACAGCCATGAAGAAGGTGGCGGTGACGAAGATGAGGTTGATGTCAAGATAAGTGATGGCCCCCTCTGCAATGTGCCTCGAAGGGATCCAGTATCCACCTGCCAGTGCCCCGGCAATTGCGGCTGCAAGCATCGACAGTTCGGTCGACGGAGTCACCAACTTCGTCAGCAGGTATACGGCCACCATGACGCCGAGAATCAGCCCGGCAGAAGCAAACATATTCATTGAGGTTGGACCGGTCAGTTGGAGAACAAGGACTTCAGCACATTCTCCAGTTCCATGTTCTTTTCGAACGAGATCATGGGTATGTTCTTGGATTTGGAGATCTTGGTAAATCTCCCGTCTTCGTCTCCATCCTTTCGGATCAGTAGCAGGGAGGATTGCGGACAGACCGCGTCTATGGAAAGTTCATCGGATTTATCCCCCGCAGCTGCACCCTGGGATCTTCGTGCCATTCCCTCGATGTGCGCTCCAATGACCTTGATGCCCTGCTTTTTCGCTTCGCTGATCAGAGCTTTCGTTCGCTCGATTTCATCGTTAATCGACACTCCGGCCGCTCCCATTCCCTTCAGACTGGCGCCCGCGACGACGATGATGGATTTGTAGGTGGTGCCGGACTTCTTCTTTTCGATGAGGTCGTTGGCTGTCGCTCGCGGCACATATGCAAAGTCGAATTTCAACCTCTTGAGGAAGACCTCCAGCTTCACGGGCCCGGGCCTCTGCCCGCAGGACGTGAGCAAGGTAGGCAGACCGGCTTTCTCCTGCTTCTCGAAAGCCTGAAGCGAAGAGATCGCAATGGAAGCAAGGGCGGCGAGAAGCACTGCAGCCGCTGCTGTTTTGAGGAAGGGGTTCATGATTACCTCCTTTTCGACTCCTGTCTGCTTTGACTCTACGCAGAATCCTCTCATTTGTGGACAGATTTCTCTCAGATTCTTCCTATCTCCGCGCAGGGCATTAGGGCACGCGCAGAAATAAGACCACATGTGCGGGGGTCATCAGACCCCCCCTCGCGGCCTCTGGCCGCAACGCGCGCCGGTCTGATGACCGGCGCCACAGGACTTTTCTTTCAGCCCAAATGTGAAGTAATTCTTGCGCCAGCCCTTAGTGTCTGCTGCACACGCCCAGCGGCGCAAGGACACAGAGAATCAATCCAAAGTACGTAATGCAGACAAACCAGAACACAACGCCGCGCAAGCCGGCGGGGCTCTGCCTTGCCCGAGGCAACGGGATTGGATCCCATGGGAGGTCGTGTTTCTCGATCAGTCCCTTGATGTATAGTAGGTGGATCACGGGTGTTCCAGCGGCGGCCATTTCAAACAGAACGCCTCGGGTCTCCTTCGGCGGAAGCTCAACATGCGTGTTCAGGCCGGGTTTCAGCTGCAGTGCCAGAGCGCTGGTACCGAGATTAGCATAGCCCCCGCCGCTGTTGATAAAGGCCGATATCCCGCTCTTGGCGTGGCTCTGGTAAACCTGGATCCGCGTCTCCACATTCCGGGGCAGATTCGGTTCATTAATAAATGGAATACTCTGCCCTGTGATTTTCCTGGTCAGCGCATCCCTGACTTCGGGCTCAAGATCAAGCCCGATATCCTTGTCCCCGCCAAGCGAAATCGCCGCCGGCGGTTCGCGGACAATGCCTGATCTTTGCAGGACCGAATAGATATCAAGCAGGTTGAAATCCATATCGGTCGCGCCATAGGAAGAGGCGCCCAGGGAGAGAATGCACACGGCGTGGACCTGAAGAGCCTTCGCCGCGGAGAGAGATGCCACCAGCAGTGCCGGGAAGGAACCTGAGCTGCCGATAGCTATGGTGCCTCCCGGGCGGACTCCGGCCTCCTCGAGTTGTCGCGCAATCAATCCGGCAATGTTCGGATTAGTCGTGCTTCTTTTTGCCTCCAATTGGCCTGGGGTGGTCGTCAGAGGCGAATCCTCAGGTCCGATCAGACCTGTCCGATTGGGATCGATGCCGGGGTCAAGCACCGCGGCGGCGCGAGCATCGCTGATGGCAGACAGGGCCTCTTCCATTATTTCGCTTGCTCTGAGCATCGCCTCGGAGTCCCGCGGGGCTTCATCGGATGTGATGAAGCGAGTTATCCCAAAGGCCGCCAGGCTCACGGCCCCTGCAGCAATGATGCGACGCCTGACTGCTTTTCTCCGGTTTGAGTTCAGGGTTATCCGCACTGTGGATGCTCCCTTCACCTTGCCTTGACGCTGTGACTCAGCCCCATACGAAGCGTTCGTCATACTCGATTCCGTGCTTCTTCAGAAATTCAACATACTCTTCCTGAAACGTTTTCCTTCGATGATGCGTGACGCGTCGCGTGGCGACGGCTGAGTCGTCCGCTATATCCACGAAAGTGCGTGAAATATCCGGCTTAGGAGATATGTCACGACCGTGGCGGTAGCCATGGCGGCACCCGTCACAAGAATGCCCTGCTTCTCAAAGCTGTTGGCAATCAGGCCGGGCACGATCCAGCCGATCACCCGGAATTCGATCGAGCCCGGAATAAAGAGGGGGAAGAACCGAAACCAAAGAACAGTCCAGGTGGCCGCCACGAGAATCATGAACACGAATCGTCTGGCTCCAAAGAGTATCAAGTATCGTGAGGCAAGCCTGAAGCAGAGCAGCGTGAGAAGCGCCACGGCAATAGTGCCCGCGACCCGCAGAGGATAGTGTGAATAGAGGGCCAGGTAACCGGGCACGATTATTCCACCGGGATACATGCCGGTGAGAGCCGCGAAGAGCAGTGAAATCACAAGTCCCAAGAAAGAAGTCTCATATTCCATAATCCTCTCCTATCTTGCTCCAGTGCGAAGCCAGAAGCATTCCCGCTCCCTTGATGTTCCCGAAGCCGAACACCACGGCCCCGTCCGGAATACCGGACGTAATGTGCGCGGTCAGCCGCTCGGCAGAACCACCCCTGAGGATTTCGACATCCGGCAAACGTCGTCTGACCAGGCCGCAGTGACCGCCAATGACATACAACCGGCTGAATCGGCTCCGGGTGCCATGCTTCAAGATCTCGATCCATTGAAGAGTTCGCTGGAGCCTGTCGGCCCGCAGGTTCAGTATGCCGATCACCTTGTCGGAAGCAGCCGGCAGAAGCTCCAGCACCTTGGAGAGAACCCGAACAGTCGATTCGGGATCATTCGCGGCAAAAGCATTGACCATGTAGTAAGAATGATGATTGTCCCCGGAGCGAGCACGCCACACCTTCAACTTCCCGATGTCGAACCGCGCCTTGAGGATACCGTTCAGGATAATCCTTTCGCTGACATTGAGATGGCGTGCGATGCTATAGACCAAATCCAGATTGTCGCGAAATTCCCTGCCGGCAACGTGGGGTGCCATTTCAAGGATGGGTGCTGCAGCTCCGGGCTTGACCGTGAGCAGCGTGCTCCAGGTGCGTCCTGCTGCCTGCGAGAATGGAAGCTGAGGGGCCTGTTCAGGAATGAAGACAGCCGAGTGTGGGGGAATGTCCAGAGAAAGTACGGAAGCGATATCTTCTTCGCGGTCCCCCATCGCCTCCGTGTGATCCAGCCGAACGTTGGTGACCGCGACGATGTTAGGTTTCAGGATCCGCTGTGCTTCGATGTAGTGGTTTTCCGGGTGAATGCTCATGATTTCGGCAACCAGGCAATCGGCGTGATGTCGAGCGGCGACCTTCACCACCCGTGTCTGTTCGAGGATCGAAGGATTGCCGCGCCGGTGCAACTCGAGCACGCTGCCGTCCGGAAGGAGAAGCATCGCCTGTGAACCGGTGGTTTTGGCCAGGACTTTTTTGCCGTCTTCACTGAGAATCGAGGCGAGCATCCGCGCAACCGTGGACTTGCCTCTGGATCCCGTGACGGCAATCCTGAGCGGAATGCGATTCAAGCGGCAGGTGAGCGTGATGCGCTCATAGGTGAGAAAGAGAACAAACGAGGCCAAACAGAAGAGGAGAATGAACAAAGCTACAGACCGCATCTCCCTGCGTCTCGCGTCTTCGCGGCCTTCTCGAGCCGCAGCGAAGACGGGATGGCGCCGAGAAAATCGTCAAAAGCCGCGGGCATACATGGCCCAGAAGGTGCCCTCGAGCTCTGACCATTTGTTGATTGCCGCCCGGGCAAAGTCATTCGTGTATTTGGTGAGATATTGCCTTGCCTTGGTACGTCCCGTCTCGGCGTCATCGGCATTGTAGTACTGAAGTGCGATCTTCTCGACGGCAGGTAGCTCCACGAGGGCCTTCTCCTGGAATTCGGCGACGGCGTCCTCAATCTGCTTCCTCGAAGCTCCCCATTTGATGGCTGCGAGTCGGTTTGTTCTCCGAAACGCCCAACTCGCCGACTCGGGCTGATACCCCTGCTGGGAACCAATCTCGAAGCTCTTCGGGAGGGCGAGCACGCCTGCAAAAATAGGGATCCGCGGGCTCTCGCCCGGATTGTCAAAGGAGAACCAGGCCACGCCGCCGATTTCCGCCGGCAACCAACCGCGGCACTGGATTATCTGCGAATATGAGCAGGCCGCGATGGCAATGGTCCTCCGGCGCTCGACGGTGCCGGGCTTCAGAGTGTTGAGCAAGGTGATCAAATCGTCTCCCATCCAGCCGCTTGCGACAGGGCTCTTGACCAGCTCCCCGGGCTTTTCGTCGGCCGGCGCCTTCTGCCCTCTCTGCATCTGGCGGCGCTTTGGCGTCATGAGGGTTTTGGTCATGTCGAAGTCGGTTCCCTCGTAGGTCTCCCGGTAGTACTTCATGACATCCTCTACCGAAAGCTGTCTCGAGGGTTTCACCGAAAACGGCAGTTCTTCGGCATCGCTTTGCAGATTCAAGGAAGGCGCGAGAGTGCTCAGGATGTAAAACTCCCGGTCGGAAAATGGCTTCCGGCCGCTGTATGCCCTCCAGAATTTGAACGGTTCTCCCTTCTTCCACCAGCCCATCTCTTCCGCCAGGGAAAAAACGTTGTCCGAGGCCATGCAGTGGTCAGGGTCCTGGAGATTGATTTCGTTAATTCTCGGTATATTGGCGGAGACGCCGACGTGATCGTCCGGAACGCGGGCAGCAGCCCAAACGGAACCCGCCTGAGCAGGGCCGGCCCCGAAGATCTCGAGCTGCCAGACTTCCTTCGGATCCGCGAGGGTAATGCACTCGCCGTAGTCGCCATAGCCGTTTTTCTTCACTAGTTCTCCGATGAGACGGATGGCGTCTCTGGCGGTCTTGCACCTCTCCAGCGCAATACGCTCTAGCTCCTCAATCAGAAACCATCCTTCATCGTTATACAGTTGCTGCCTTCCCCCGATGGTCGTTTCGCCGATCGCGAGCTGCTTCTCGTTCAGGCACGGGTACGCGGTGTTCAAGTAGGAGTACGTCTCCTCGACCTGGGAGATTTCCCCCTTCAGAATTTTTCCCGTCGTATCCGTAGGAGATTCAGTGTGCAGGGTGCCCCAGTAAATCTTGCTTGTTGAACCCTTCTCGTGCTTCTGATGGGGCACAATGTTCAGCCAGGTCCGGTAGTTGCCGTCGCAAGTGTGGCACGTGATCACGGAGCCGTCTTTGGAAGCGAGACGCCCGACCATAATGCTCGTGCAGGAGTCCGGATCAGGGTAACCTGCCTGCGGCGCGCGAGCCGATATGGACGACAGGGCGATAAGGAAGAGAAAAGACGCGAACACGGTCAGCCGCCGCAACGGCAGCATGCGTGGATTTTTCATGAGACCACTCCGCAATTGGACTTCAGCTCACCGATGTGCTTTAGTTCAGCTGGCCAGCAAGCTAATGGAATCACGTCGCGAATTCAAGCAAAACAAGGCATCGCCGACTTAGGGCTGGCGCAAGAACAAGGTTCCATTTTGGTACAGATGTGATCATGTGCGGGGGGTCTGATGACCGGCGCCACAGGTGGTTTTCTTGTGCCAATTAGAAAGTTGATTCTGCGCACATCGCTATCCCGGATCTATTCTGCGTTGCCTGGTTCCCCTGAGGCAGACCTGAGTACCTGCTCGGCGAACTGGAGCATGCGGCGGTAATGGGATCCGTTCCAGTACAAGCGGCTGCAGCCTCGGCATTGCCAATATCTGTCGCAATGCTCCCGGCTTCGTGGCGGAACCCGATCTGCCACGGCCTCTCTGGTCACGGCCTCCAGCGGTTCGTTGCAGCGCAGGCAGCGAGTCAGCGGCGCGGTGCAAGCGGCCAGATCGAAACGCCTGATGACATCGATCAGCTGTTGCCGCCAACTCCTTTGCCGCACGAAATATCCCCGTGTCACGGCGGCGCGCATAAGCAGTCCTCTGTCCCTGGTAAGCAGCACCCGACGCTCCTCGACACAGATGCGCGCCAGTTCACCATCGCCATAGTCGCTGCGATAAAGTGTGTCGAATCCCAGCATTCGCAGGTAAACGGCCAGTCGACCAAGATGGGAATCAAGGACGAAGCGTGTTTGCCGGAGCGGTTGGGGCCGGACGCGTGAGACGCGCGTGATGTTGAACGCTTCGAAGACAGGGTAGACACTGATGCGATCGCCATCTTCAGGAAAGTAGGAAAAGTCGACGGACGCGCCGTTGACCAGTACCAGGTCGACTTCAGTGTGTGGAACGCCTGCCGCTTCGATAAGGTGCTTCACGCTCTGCCTGCCGGCAAATTCATACGGAAACTCGATCAATCGCTGATTCTTCGGAAGGAAATCGTTCAGCTCGGCATAGAAGCGAAAGTGGACAGTCGTCATAACAAGAGTATTTTAAACAGATTTATTTCGTGAAATTCGTGCAATTCGTGGCAGAGTCTTCTTCCGGGAGGCTCTCTATGCACATTCCGCGCACATTCAGATTCATGCTCACCGTGATCGTCCTTCTCAGCGCTAATGGTGCAGTTCCACAGGAAACTCAGCAGAATCCCGCGCCGCCGCCCGACACCCCGCGACTTGCAGGTTTGAAGGAGGAGGCAATTGCCGACGTTGACAGGATGGCGCTCCTGACCCAGCAGATAGTTGACAAGGTCTTCAGCTTCGCTGAGCTGGGCTTTCAGGAATATGAGACGTCGAAGTATCTGACCGACATCCTCAGAAAGAACGGGTTTACAGTCGAGGAAGGCATCGCCGGAATCCCGACTGCTTGGATGGCTACCTGGGGATCCGGGAAACCGGTCATCGCGCTGGGGACCGACATCGATTGTATTCCACAGGCATCTCAGAGACCTGGGGTGGCTTATCACGATCCGATCATCCAAGGAGCGCCGGGGCACGGCGAGGGGCACAATGCCGGCCAGGCGATCAACATCACTGCCGCATTCGCGGTCAAGAAGCTTATGCAGCGTGAGGGCCTCTCGGGAACCATCAAGATCTGGCCGGGAGTTGCAGAGGAATTGATCGGAGCGAAGGCCTATTTCGTGCGCGACGGCTACTTCAAAGACATCGACGTCTGCCTGTTCCTGCACGTCGGCAGCAACCTTTCCGTGAGCTGGGGCGACGGCGGCCAGAACGGTCTGGTCTCGGTGGAATACCTGTTCAAGGGCGAAAGCGCACATGCCGGCGCGTCTCCATGGCGCGGCCGCAGCGCGCTGGACGCCGTGGAACTCATGGATGTCGGCTGGAACTTCCGCCGCGAACACCTGAGGCTGCAGCAGCGCTCACACTCCGTCATCACCGACGGCGGAGACCAGCCGAATGTGGTGCCGTCCTCGGCATCGGTCTGGTACTACTTCCGCGAAACCGACTATCCACACATCAAGGAGTTGTGGGACATCGGCACCAAAATGGCGGAAGGCGCATGCCTTATGACCTCGACTTCGTTTACCTCCCGCATTCTCGGAACCGCGTGGCCCACCCACATGAACAAGGCCATCGCGGAAACGATGTACGAGAACATCAAGAAGGTGGGCCTGCCGAAATGGAGCGATGACGACGTCGCTCTCGCCAAGGCCACTCAGCGTGAATTGAAGGTAAAAGAAGTGGGCTTGCCCACCGAGATCCCTCCACTGCGCGGGCGCGATTTCATTCCCGATGATGAGAAACGCGGAGGTGCCTCCGATGACATCGGCGACGTTTCCTGGAATGTTCCGACGGTTGTCATGAGTTTCCCTTCGAATTTTTCGGCAGGGCCCGGGCACAGTTGGGCGAACGGAATCGCAATGGCGACCCCGATCGCCCACAAAGGCGCCACCTGCGCGGCAAAAGTCCAGGCAATGACGGTGCTGGATTTGTTGCTCAAGCCCGAAGTCGTGCAGGCCGCGTGGGATTACTTCCGCAACGTGCAGACCAAGGACATCAAGTACACCCCCTTTTTGACCGCCGGCGACAAGCCGGCACTCTGGCTCAACCGGCAGATCATGGAGAAGTATCGGCCCGAGATGCGCAAGTATTACTACGACCCTTCCAAATACAAAACCTATCTGGAGCAGCTGGGCATCAAGTATCCGACAATCCGCAACTGAACCTGCTTGAAAGCAGACGGGCGTGGAGGTAGGGCGTCCGAGCGACAACGTATGTGAGAGCCTCAAAGCTGCGACCTGTGTATGCCTTGCTTACATGTGGGTCCGGGCTTGAAGCCCGGACCCACTTGTGAATAGAGCGGGACAAAGATTGCCGATGATTTTCCAGCAGGATGGGATTTTGAACCTTCGCGTCTCCGATTTTGTGCAGCGTGATGGAAGGCTGTTCGCGTCAGTCGGAACCGGAAGAAGCGTGGCGACTAACCAATCCGCCGGATTCTTCATTCCAGAACTGGCGCTCGACAACCAGTTGCTTACCAGTATCGCTAAGTCTTCGGGGCTTGTGGATAATCTTTCACCTGAGCAGAAGCCGCTGCTTTATCGGGTCTTCATGAACGAAGTCGGCGAGATCGTCGCGATTGAGCAGATGCGCGGTCCAAAGATACCTGCGCTCGAGAACGAGCTGAAGCGCACCCGCGTGATCAGTCCCGGGAGGCGGGGAGCGGATCCAGTACCCGTCGTCTTCTATGTCGAAGTCAGCGTCCCCTAGTTGCCTGGTGGCAGGCCTTGAAAATTTCGTTTTGCCAATGCTTCACTCCGCCGATGGTAAGATTCGACGGCAAAATGAGATTTTCAAGACCTGACACTGCTGATGGACCGACTCTCCTCCTCATTACGGCCTCATCCCCGGAGATACAAAGGGTACGCCGGTCGCGCGTCCTGAACTTCCAACAGGTAACGATGCCGTATCTTGCGGCATTTGCGCCCCCGCATTGGACCGTGCATCATGTCGACGAAGCCGTGGAGCCGGTCGACCATGAGGTGCGGGTGGACCTCGTGGCTATCACCTTCCACACGCCCAGCGCACCTCACGTCTACGACATGGCGGCTCGGTTCCGTCAGCGAGAAATCCCGGTCGTGTTGGGAGGACCGCACGTGACTTTGGTGCCGGAGGAGGCGCAGGCGCACGGAGACGTAATCTTCGTCGGCGAAGCTGAACATCACTGGCCTCAGTTCCTGGCTGAATTTGAGTCCGGGTCTTATCGAGAGCGCTACTCATGTCTTGATCCTCCCGCCCTCGACCGCATTCCGATGTCGCGGAAGAACCTCTTTCATCGACGGGATCACACAGCGGGGGTTCTGTTTGCCACGCGCGGATGCGCATACCGGTGTGATTTCTGCACGCTCGCGGTCATGTATCAGCGCCGTGTGCGGAAGCGACCGGTGGAGGCAGTAGCGCATGAATACGCTTCCTTTCGCGGCAGATCAATCATCCTGTGGGACGACAATATCGCCTGCGACCTCGAGTACGCCAAGGCGCTGTTTCGCGCGCTTGCGCCGCATGGCAAGTGGTGGAGCAGTCAGGCGAGCATCCATGCCGCCAATGACGACGAGTTCCTGGACCTCGCGGCTCGAAGCGGATGCAAGCAGTTGTTCCTGGGGCTTGAATCGGTTTCGCAGGCGAGCGTGGACGAAGTCTCGAAAGGATTCAATCGTGTTGAGGAGTACGCGAAGGCGATAGGGCGAATCCACGCGCACGGCATTGCGGTACAAGCAGGAATCGTTTTCGGGTTCGATAACGATACCGAGGCGATCTTCGATGACACGCTGGAGCTGCTCGAAACCTCCGGCGTTCAGAACGCCACGTTCAACATCCTGACCCCGTTTCCGGGTACGCGGCTATATCGGCGGTTGGAGGCGGAGGGTCGGATTCTCACGCGTGACTGGAGCAAATACAACGGCCGCGCCTGCGTAGTCTATCAGCCCAGACACATGAGCCCCGAGTCGCTGTTGGATGGGTATCAGCGCGCGAACAAACGCTTCTATTCGTGGCGGAGCATCTGCAGACGTCTGTCGCGTTCTCCGGTCCAGTTGTCTTGGACCCTGCCGCTCAATGCAGCGTATGCCTTCGCCTTGAGGTACAGTTAGCAGGGGACAACCGGCGCAATGATCAATCGCCGAATTTGATTCCCTGTGCGAGGGGCAGTTCTGTCGACCAATTGACCGTGTTGGTCTGGCGCCGCATGTAGGCCTTCCACGCATCGGAGCCCGACTCACGTCCGCCGCCCGTCTCCTTCTCGCCGCCGAAGGCGCCTCCGATCTCAGCACCCGATGTGCCGATATTTACGTTGGCAATGCCGCAATCAGAGCCGCGCGCCGACAGGAACTCTTCCGCCTTGCGCATGTTTTCAGTGAAGATGGCGCTCGACAGCCCCTGAGGAACGTCATTGTGGAGTGCCAGAGCTTCGGGAAAGGAATCGTATTCGAGAATATAGAGAATGGGCGCGAAAGTCTCGCGCTTCACTATGTCGGTCTGCGACGGCATGCGAACGATCGTGGGTTCGACAAATTGAGGGCCAAGATCCGGACGCTTCCGTTCGCCGCAGAGGATCTCGCCTCCGTCGGCCTTTGCCTGCTCCAGGGCCTTGAACATATCTTCGACCGCATCAGCCGTCACCAGCGGCCCCATCAGCGTGGCAGAGTCAAGCGGATCACCGATAGCCACCTGCCCGTAGGCACGCACCAACCTGCGGGTAAGTTCCCCTGCAATGTGTTTTTGGGCAATGATGCGGCGGGTCGAGGTGCAGCGCTGCCCCGCAGTCCCGACAGCGCCGAACAGGATGGCACGAATCGCAAGGTCGAGATTCGCGTCTTCCGTTACGATGATCGCGTTGTTGCCGCCCAGTTCCAGAACCGTGCGTCCGAAGCGCCGTGCGACCGTTTCGGAAACGTGCCGGCCCACGAGAGTGGATCCGGTAAAGGAAATTAGCGGCAGCCGGCGGTCCTCGAGCATGCGCTCACCTACGCTGCTGCCGGGTCCGATGACCAGGCTGAAGATCCCGCGCAGCCCGTGATCCCCCATGACCCGGTTTGCGACGTGCTGTACTGCAACCGCGCAGAGCGGCGTCGGACCGGCCGGCTTCCAGACCACCGTATCCCCACACACCGCGGCGATGGCGCTGTTCCAGGACCACACGGCTACGGGGAAGTTGAACGCGGTGATCACGCCGACGACGCCCAGCGGATGCCACTGTTCCATCATGCGGTGAGCGGGTCGCTCGGATGCCATGGTCAGGCCGTAGAGTTGGCGCGACAGTCCGACGGCAAAGTCGCAGATGTCGATCATCTCCTGAACCTCGCCGCGTCCTTCCGCCCGGATTTTTCCCATCTCCAGGCTGACCAGATCCCCCAGCGGTTCCTTGAGATCGCGCAGGGCGTTCCCGAGGTCGCGCACGACCTCCCCACGCTTGGGTGCGGGGATCATCCTCCATGAGTTGAATGCGCTCACGGCCTCGTCCATGACGCGCTTGAATGAAGCCGGAGTCGCCTGGATGACTTTTGAGATCGGCTCTCCGTTAGACGGATTATAGGAGATCGTCTCTCTGCCTTGCGGATCGGCGATCCAGCCGTTGGGACCGAAGCAGGCGCCCGGATTGACGCCGTTGATCTGAAGCTTGGACAGGAGCGATGCTGACTTCACTATGGTTGCCATGATGGACCTCGCCTTAAGGGGTAGCGACATGTGGGACGGGCCACAGGAATGACGAATTACGAATGATGTGATGGGTAGGGCGCTCTTAATTCGTCATTCGTAATTCGTCATTCGCAATTTCCATGTCAGTCGGGGATGGATCCCTGGATGAGCGCTTCCAGGGGGACAAATCGCGCTCCGTTCTCGTCGCAGACCGCGAATCTTGCACGCCCGTCGCCGTACATCGCTACGCCTGCGTGCTCGCCCCTGGCATTGAGTATGTAAAAGCTGATGTTGAAGGCCGGGCTCCCGTCCGGACGAAGCAGGCGTTTTTCGATTGTGTTGGCCTTGATGCGTTTGAGCCCTTCCATCCCGGCGTCCTTCGGCGACATCCCGCGGCGCATTGCTTCCACAATGAGGAAGGAGGTGAGGTTGTAGAGGTTCGCCTCGCCTCTCCCGGTGGACCCGGCTGCACCGACCGCTCCGTCGACATATAAGCCGGCGCCCAGGATTGGGGAATCCCCGACGCGGCCCGGGATTTTCCAGGCTAGGCCGCTTGTCGTGGTGACGCCGCAGATCTCGCCCTTTGCGTTTATACCGTCGCAGTTGATGGTTCCCCAGAAGTGTTCGGGATCGATCTTTCCCTCTCTCACCATCTCCAACCCGACCTTCATTCCTGCGTCGGCCCGCTTTTTGGGATCGAGGTAATGTTCGGGGTCCGTGCGCCGTTTCCATTCCAACCAGAGCCTGCGCGACTTCTCCGTGTTGAGATCGTCTTCGATCTTGAATCCCATGTCCCGCGCGAAGGTTTGTGCGCCCTTACCTACGAGCAGGTGATGATCCGTATTATCCATCACCGCCTTCGCCACACGGGAAGGCGTGCGCACGCCCTCGAGCGCCGCCACGCCTCCGGCACGCTTGAGAGGCCCGTGCATGCAGCTCGAATCCAATTGTACGACCCCATCTGCGTTCGGCAGGCCGCCATAGCCAACGCTCGTGTCCTCAGGATCCAGCTCGACGATGTTGACGCCTTCGATGAGCGCATCGAGCACGTCCGATCCGCCGGTAATCATCGAGAAGGCTTTTTCAACGCAAGTCTGTGTCCCGCCGTTCTTGAACCTGTGACCGTTCGCGGAGGAGATCACAACCGGCTTAACGCCGGACTGGATCCACATGGCCGGTCCGCTTCCGAGGACGGAGCCTGGTGCGGCCGCAGCCAGTCCTGCAGCAGCGCTTGCCTTAACGAATTCACGACGTCTAATTTTGCCCATCGCATCCCTCCAGAACAGCAAGGATACTGCGGGGGATCCTGCGTCTGCAAACTTCAAATTCGCCGATACGGGAACTCCTGTAAAACAAAAAATCCGCAGGTGCCGCGGACCTGCGCAGGCAATTTGTGTCCGCCTGCTAGATTCCGCGGCAACTGCGGATCTTGTTTATCAGCGCCTCTCCCCGATCTTATCGCCGGTGATGGAAACCACGGCCTATGATCACCGTCGGACCAACATAAAAGCGTGGCCCGAAACCATACCCGTAGTAACCGTAGTACCACCCCGGATACGGATAGTAGTAGGGCGGATAGTAATAATAGGGAGGGGGTGGGTAGCCCTCGGCAGCCCGGTAGCGAGGAGGATTACGGAGTGTCCCTCCATTTCCGTTATAATCTTGCGGAGTGACCGCACGGAACGCCTGCTGGCTGCCTTGCGTGTCGACCGTGAGTGCGTCCTGCAGGCGGAAGGTCAAGACCGTCTCCGGATAAAGCTCGGTAGGCCGTCCGCGCGTGGACAGGACACCCGCGATGCCTGCGACGGCCCCGGCGGCGGCTCCTATCGCGGCCCCTTCACCCCCGCCCGCCGCGCCGCCTATGATCGCGCCTATCCCGGTAGTGGTGCCCACACCGGCCACGTCTCGGCCCCGGGAAGTGCCGGCGCTGCTTTGGACAAGCTCAGTGCGGATCGGCACCTGCTGGCCATCCACCAACACAAGTTCGTCAAGCGCGACATCGAGCTGGGATACTCCACGCACGCGGCCTGCACTCTGGACGTTGGCAACCCGTCCCTGCACAATCTGGCCTCGTCGGGCCAGGACCCAACCCTGAGCGACCAGGGGTTGCTCCAGGACCGTCGTAAAGCTGTCACCGGCTCTGTTTCGATCGCTCGAAACCAATTCTGTAGTTCGTACAGTCAGAAGGGTTCCGGCCGGCAACGTCAAAGTCGCGGGCACAAACTGTCCCGAAGGAGCGGGCGCACTTTGAGGATAGTATCCGCCGTTCTGCGCGGGCTCGCTGCCAACCTGCTGCGCCGCCGCCGGCAAGCAAAGCAGCCCTGCCGCCAAAAGCAATGCGCTGATTTTTGGGTGTCTCATATTCACTTTCCTTTGATACGACCTCTACTATTTTATGGAGTCGCATCGCCTAAACTCAATGAATTAGATTGACCGGAATTACAAATGTTTCAATCTCAGGACTCAAGAAACTACGATATATTTAGTTAATGAAGGGGGGCTCTCAAGAAGGCTGCCGCCAGAACGTTGAGGACTTAGGGCTGGCGCAAGAATAAATTCACATTTTGGCGCGCAGGCGATATCGGGGTATATCGTCGAGGAGCGGCAACGAAGCAGATGCCCGCCCGCCGCCGCGCCCTTTCAGGCTGCGGCCCGCAGGCCTGGGGGCCAGCAGCAAAATGTGAAGTTATTTTTGCGCCAGCCCTTAGCAGGCTCTTTCATAAATACGCTGACGTATTTTCTGAACGCAGGAGAACGCTGGCAAACGCGCGCTGGACGTCGCCGGCTTCTGCGCCTGGGGTGCAGCGCTGCGCGCTGTTTGCACGCCGCTAGCGCCGAGAGCACAGCGCTCTTAGAGGCGGCGTTTTTCTGCATCCCACAAAATACGTCGCCATATTTGCGGAATCGTGGACTTAGCCTTATCTTAAACAAATCCTAACGTTACTTTTATTCGCTTCCCGGAAAATTTGCTGGCGGATCTCAATTCCTGAAAGGATACTCATAGTGTGCCATCGCCGCGAAAGCAACAATCCCGTACACTCCTTCGAGGATGCGCGGGGCCTCATCTCATGTGCGATTCGCGGAGTCTCTCGACAGAAAACCCGGACAAATGGCGAACGAAACCGTACTTGTTATTGATGACGAAAAGGACCTGATCGAGCTTGTCCGTTACAACCTCGAAAAGGAAGGCTTTCGCGTGCTGTCGGCTCTCGATGGGGAAGCGGGGATTTCTATCGCTGCCCAGGAATTCCCCGACGCTGTTATCGTAGACCTGATGCTTCCAGGCATTGACGGTTTGGATGTATGCCGGCGCCTGCGCGCCGCGGAACGCACGGCTTTCATTCCCGTCATCATGCTGACTGCCAAGGCGTCGGAATCCGATCGTATCGTCGGTCTCGAACTGGGTGCCGATGATTACGTTACCAAGCCTTTCAGCCCGAGGGAGCTTGCAGCACGGGTGAAAGCCGTTCTGCGGCGCGCTTCTCGCCCGCAGCCGGAACTCATCCGGAGGGGGGAGCTCCTGATTGACCCCGAACGCCATGAAGTTGCCTGCGGAGGCGCCGCGGTATCACTTACGGCCACGGAATTTCGTCTGCTCATGCTATTGGCCGCCCGTCCCGGGAGGGTATTCTCTCGCAACGAAATCATCGATGCGACGCTGGGGCGAGACGTGACCGTACTGGACCGGACCGTGGATGTTCACGTGGTTTCTCTGCGCAAGAAGCTGGGCAAATGCGGGAAATGGGTCGAGACGGTGCGCGGCTTCGGCTATCGCTTCGGCGACGGGGAGGATGCTCCGTAGCTCCGGCCAAAACCAGCCACGAGGGAGTTTGGTGTCCCTTCGCGTCCTCGCGCCTTGGCGAGGCGCCGTGACGCAGGCGATATCGGTGTAAATCGTCGAGGAGCGGCAACGAAGCAGATGCCCGCCCGCCGCCGCAGACCCTAAGGGGGATAAAAGTCGGAGGCCTTCCTGACTCGTATGAGTAAGGGATAAGATAGCCGCCGAGTGTTAAGGGGGTGTTATTGCGGCGCTAATTGTCCGTGAATTCGGTCGGCAGCTGGGTGCCCGGCAGTCTCCCGCCGCTGGGACAGGGGGAGACAGACGGAGAAGGTGGAGCCTTTTCCGATCTCGCTTTGAACCTTGATGTGGCCGCCGTGAGCTTCCACGATGTGCTTCGCTATGGATAGACCCAAGCCGGTTCCGCCGAGCTCGCGAGACCGTGCGGTATCAACACGATAAAAGCGTTCGAAGATTCTTTCCTGATCCACCTTCGGGATTCCGATTCCTGTGTCCGAGACGGAGATCAC
Source organism: Acidobacteriota bacterium (assembly GCA_035631775.1). GTDB lineage: Bacteria > Acidobacteriota > UBA6911 > UBA6911 > UBA6911 > DASQID01. The sequence continues at coordinate 1,818 of DASQID010000506.1, read as the reverse complement.
CATCTCCCCGTTTTGCGTGCTGGCCTTCACACAGACTCGACCCCCGGAGAGGGTATAGCGGATGGCGTTGTCGAGCAGGTTCTGCAACACCTCTTGTAGCGAACCCATGTCGCCGTTGATCGGGGGCAGGTCACGGCCACAATCGGACTCGAGCGTCAGCCGTTTCTGCGTCGCACTGAGGCGCACCGCCTCGACGCACGGATCGATCAAGTCGGCCAGCACGATGGGGCGTATTTCCAGCGGCATCTTGCCGGCCTCGATCCGTGACAACTTGAGCAGATCGTCGGTAAGCCGCCCCAACCGGACGGAATTGTTTCGGATGATTTCCAAAAAGCGCGCACGATTCTGTGCATCGTCGATAGCTCCGGCGAGCAGCGTCTCGGCAAAACCCTGGATCGCAGTCAGGGGGGTTTTGAACTCATGAGAAACATTGGCGACGAAATCGCGCCTCGCCCGTTCCAATCGCCTTATCTCAGTGATGTCGTGCAGCACCATTACCGCGCCGCGGATCGTTCCGTCCGATCGCACCGGCGCGGCGGTCACCGAAAAGCTCCGCGGACGCAAAGTTCCCATTACAAATTCGGTTCTGGTGTTTTCGTTGCCGGCGAGGGCCTTCTGTATGGATTCGAGCAGATCCGATTGACGGATCACCTCCACAAGGGGGCGCCCTTCTGGAACGGGTCCACGGAGCGCGAGTGCCCGGCAGAAGGCCTCGTTGCAGAAGATCACTCGATGGTCGGAGGTAATCACCGCGACTCCTTCCACCATGCTGCGCAGGATAGCAGCAGACTGATTGCGTTCATCAGTCAGAGTCCGGATCGTGTTGTCCAGGTGAGCGGCGGTTTCGTTGAGGGTCCTGGTAAGGTCGGAGAGTTCGTCGTCCCTGCGGTCCGCCGGCAGCGGGCGGAAATCGCCGGCGGCAACTCTCCTGGAGAACTGCTTTAACCGTTCGATTCGGTTCGAGAGCGCCCGGAAGAACAGAATAGACACAAACCCTGCCAGCACCATTATGATCAGCGAAGCGATTCCCAATCCCTGACGAAAGCCCGCAAGCGCTTCGTCCAGCCGCTTCAGGGGAAGCGAGAGTCGGATTACCATCGGCGATGATGACGGCGTTTCCTGATAGCGAACCGCCAGGTACACGAGGTCCCGGCCCAAGGTTCTGCTGTAACGCACGGCGGTGCCCTTGCCAGTCGTCAATGCTTCCCGGATCTCCGGCCGACCGGCATGATTTTCCATCTTCTCAGCCGGTTCATCTGAATCTGCAAGAACGGCACCATCCCGGGCGACAATGGTCAGACGTGCACCGCTGCGAGCCATCCAGGCTGCCCAGGCATTCAACTCGCCCCGATTGTCCGAGCGTGGTGGACGGCCTGCTACAAGACGTGCGAGGGAATCCAGATGGTCGTAGGTGGTCTTGAGATATTCCCGGCGCAGGGCCTGCACAGTATAAATATCCGCAGCCACGAGCACCAGCAGGAGCAGTGGGAGGTAAATGAGGCCAAGCCGCCAGGATAGTCTAAGTTTCATTTTGCACCGGCCGACTGGTGAGCCCGGACATTATACACGTATACCGGCGGGATCGGCTCAGCCCCAAGCACCTGGTATTATGCGACGGCGCCTTCTTAACCGAGTCTTAACGCGGACTTCACGTACTCTTCACGCTCGATTTGCCGTGCTACTTAGATAATCGTCGTCCGCACACGCTTGCCCTGTGACGTGGTGCGCGATGGCAGTCGGCGCAAAGTGAGCGCGGCGGAAGCGAAGGCATGGCCCGCCGACTTGGTCATCGTAGGTTCTAAGGGCTGGCGCAAGAAT
>DASQID010000505.1:0-3403 GCA_035631775.1 Acidobacteriota bacterium | reverse complement strand
CCGGCGCTCGCGCCAAAATGTGAATTTATTCTTGCGCCAGCCCTTAGGGCCTTCCTGAAATGCTCTTTCCCGAGTTTCTCGTACTGATACGCGGCGGCGGTGATCTGGCCTCCGGAACAATCCTGCGCCTCGCGAGGGCGGGCTTTCCGGTCGTGGTCTTGGAATTGGATTATCCTCTGGCGGTCCGTCGGGAAGTGGCATTCGCAAGCGCGGTGCAGCGGGGTGAATTTGAATTGGAGGGCGTGAAAGGCGTGCGCACAGACTCCATCGAATCTGCGCCGGCGTTCGCCGAGGCGGGCATCATACCGGTTCTTGTCGATCCTGCAGGCCAGTCGATTCCTTTGCTGAATCCTCAGGTCCTTGTCGATGCCCGCATGACGAAATCCCGGGAGGAATCATCCAGGGATTCCGCACCATTGGTTGTGGGCCTCGGGCCGGGCTTTTCCGCCGGCGTGAACTGCCACGCGGTCGTCGAAACCAACAGGGGTCCCTACCTGGGTCGGGTCTATTGGCGCGGAAGTGCGGAAAGCAATACCGGGAGGCCCGACGCAGTAATGGGACGGGACTACGACAGGGTACTTCGCTCCCCGGGAGACGGCATTATTGAGGTCCACGCCGAGATTGGGGATGTAGTCGTTGAGAGGCAGACCATCGCCACCGTAGGGGACAATGCAGTCGAAGCTCCCTTCGGCGGCGCTCTGCGCGGCATCATCGCTCCCGGAACTCCTGTGACCGCCGGGATGAAGATTGGCGACATCGATCCGCGTGGCAGCCGGGAGTACTGTTTCTCGGTGTCGGACAAATCTCTCGCGGTGGGGGGCGGAGTTCTCGAGGCTATTCTCACCTGGCTGAATCGAAACTCATCCGAGCCAAGCGGCAGCCAATCGTGAACTTCGAGCATCATTGCGAACTTTGAGCCATAAACATAGCTGCAACCGAAGGAGTTTGGCATTCCTTCGCGTCTTTGCGCTTTAGCGGTGGCTTTTTTAAAAGCCATCGCAAAGACGCCAAGGCACAAAGACAGGCAACCGTATCCTTGCTGAAATGGCAGGATCTTTTTCAAAAGGAACAGACTCGGGAGATCATACGTGACATGGTGGATGATAACCAAATCGAGGAGCTGATACGCAGATTTCGGCCCGAGGCACGCATCACCGTGCTCACCGGCGCGGGGGTATCTGCGGCAAGCGGCGTGCCCACCTTTCGCGGTGCGCAGGGCTTGTGGAGGAACTATCCACCCGAGCAGCTCGCCACGGCAGACGCATTTCGCCGGGACCCGCATCTGGTCTGGGAATGGTACAACTGGAGGCGTGAGCTGATCGCAAGGTGCGAGCCGAATGCAGCCCACAGAGTCCTCGCATCATGGAGCACGCGGCATCCGGGCTTCAGGCTCATCACGCAGAACGTGGATGGTCTGCACGAAAAGGCAGGTACTCGCGGCGTGATCCGCTTCCACGGCTCGATCTGGGAGGTTCTGTGTTGGGAGCGATGCGGGGGCGCCCCTGAGCGCTGGCGGGAAGAGACCGTGCCGTTTCCGCAGATTCCCCCTTCGTGCCCGTATTGCGGCGGCCTGATTCGCCCGGGCATCGTCTGGTTCGGAGAGGGGATTGATCCCTCCGTGCTCAAGGAGTCGGAGAAAGCACTTGATTGCGACTTGTTCCTGGTGATCGGCACTTCGTCGGTCGTCTATCCCGCTGCCGGCCTGACTGCCGAGGCTGCAGCGAGGGGCGCCTTCACCGTTGAAATAAACCCTGAGGTAACCGGTGCGACGAGCGGCGTGCGGTTGTCAATCCAGGGGCGGGCGGAGGTGGTGCTGCCTGAGCTTGAGAGCAGGATGGTCAGCCGTGTCTGAAGCCGGATCCCGCATTGCCGGCATAATTCTTGCCGCAGGGAAGTCTGTATGCTTTGGGACGGCCAAGCAGCCGGGCATGTGGGGAGGTATGATTTGTGTAATCCCTTCGAGTCTCAGCCCGCTTGTATCACAGAGGTTCGGCGCGGGTCGCCCGTGCGTTGTTCACAAGTGGGTCCGGGCTTGAAACCCGAACGCCTAACGGGAACGAAGGCAAACGCCTGATATCAGGCCACCGCTTACAGGTATTCACACGAGTACTGTCTAGGCTCTGTCAATCCGATTTGCGTCCGGGTGAAGCCCGGACCCACTGAGGAAATCTCGCAGAAGGTTGGCGGAGACGCGGCGCCGATACGCTGCGCTGGAGCGCATGTCGTCGATCGGGCTGATCTCGTCCTGCAGAATTTGGGCAGCCTCTTCAATTACCTCAAGCGTCAGCACGCGACCACGAATGACTTCCTCGGTCCGCAATGCGCGAAGCGTGTGAGGAGCAACGCTGCCGAATATCAGCCGGATATCGCTCACCTCCCCACCCGTTCCCATCAAAACCCGGCCTGCCAGGAGGGTCTTGGAGATGGCCTGAAATCGGCGCGTTCCGACCTTGCGAAAATACCCTCGCCATCCAGGTGCGGGCAAAGGAAGCCGGATTGCTGTGATCAACTCATCGGTCCTGCGATCCGTTAGCTTATAACCACGATAGAAGCGCGCCAACTGGACCCTCCGGGATCCATTTCTGCTCGAAAGTTCGATCTCGGCGTCGTAAGCCATCAAGGCGGGCACGCCGTCGGCTGCCGGCGAGGCATTCGCGATGTTGCCTGCCCATGTTCCGCGGCTCTGGACGGCGATTACGCCCACTTCGCGTGCGGCCGCGGCAAGCAGGGGGAAACTCCCGCGTATTTCGGGAAGCACGCGCGCATCCCGGAATGTGCACAGCGGGCTCAGGATAAGCACGCCGTCCAGCCTCGGGCCACGGCGCAGTTCCGGAATCGCCTGCAGGTCGAGAAAGCAGCAGGGTTTCAATTGCCCGCTCTCGAGGTACACCATCAGATCGGTGCCGCCTGCCAGGGGCACAACCCCCTCGTCCAGTACGCCAAGAGCTTCTCCCAGATCCTCGGTCGTGATCACTCTGAAATCAGGAAGATAGGCGCGCATTATATGCCGCTCGCGGTTGACGCTTTCTCCAGTGCAGCACGAACAGATTCGAAAATCCGCACATAGCCTGTGCATCTGCACTGGTTTCCCGCGAGTGCCTCACGCATGCTCTCAGCCTCGCCAGGATGTTCCATGTAGTAAGCGGCCGCAACAATCATGCCGGGCGTGCAAGCGCCGCACTGCGACCCACCATGCACGCAGAACGCCTGCTGCAAGGGATGCAGCACTCCATCCCGGGCAAGACCCTCGATTGTGATCAGGGCTTTTCCCGCCGCTTGGCAGACAGGGATCAGGCACGTCTGGACCAGGAGCCCATCCATAATTGCCGCGCACGCGCCGCATTCACCCTCACCGCAGCCCTCCTTCGTGCCGGTCAGGCCTAGATCCTCGCGGAGCACATCA
>DASQID010000504.1:0-3418 GCA_035631775.1 Acidobacteriota bacterium | reverse complement strand
GAAGACGTTAATCGTCTATTTTTCCTGGTCAGGATGCGTCGGGAAGCTGGCAGAGCGTCTCCGGATTATGATCGAACCTTCGGGAGAAGTTGCACAAGCACGCATCGAACCTACCCGGAAGCACGGTTACTGGGGGTGGCTGCTGCGCTCATTCCTGCCCGGATGGAAGGTGGCCATCCGGCCGGTTGACTTCCAGCCCGCCGAATTTGACCTCGTCTGCCTCGGATTCCCCAAGTGGACGCTGGGCTGTCCTCCCGTGAATCAGTTCATCGCGATGATGCGGTTGGCCCCTGCGCAGAGGGTGGCGCTTTTCATGTCTTATGGCGGCTTCGACGGAGAGCGCTATCTGAGGACCATGTCGAGAAAGGTGGCCGACAGGGGTGCTAAGATCGCTGCGACTGCCTGCATAAGGCGGAGTTCAATTTACGACGGCAGCTTCGAGGAAACGATGAGTAGCTTTGCCTCCACGGCATTATCGGGCCGTTGAGACGTCTGGGAACCTTCGAATCGTGGCGTCTGGCGGTAGCCTCTTAAAGGCCACCGCCATGACGTAAGGATCAGGGATCAGTTTACTTTGAATCTCCGGCCACGATTACCGCAGACTTGATGTAGTCAAGTTTGGGAAAGTTCTTCTCCAGATAAGCATTGCCCTCCATCTGGACCCGGCCCTGATCCGGCCCGCTGCCTCGAGGAGCACCTTCACCATACCCCGAGTAGATGGAGTCAACGACCTTCATCCCCTCGACAATCTTGCCGAATGGAGCGAAACCCATCGAATCGAGCTGGGTATTGCGGTCATTGAAGTTGATGAAGACCTGCGTAGTGCGGGAATTGGGACCGGCGGTGGCGAACGTCACATATCCCCTCTTGTTGGGCTGCTTCACGGGATCATCAGGAATCCGCGCCTGCCGCCAGATTGAATTCAACTTCGGGTCACCATTGATTCCGAATTGCACCATGAAATCGGCAACAACACGGAAGAAACGACAATTATTATAGTAGCCGTTCTTTACCAGGTTATAAAAGCGATCGGCTCCGCCCGGCGCCCACGAGCGGGTCACCTGTATCACGAAGGCACCCTTCGAGGTGTCGAATTTGGCTTTATAAGTCTCCGGCGCCGTTTCATTCGCCGATGCAGGATTCGCCAGCTTCTGCTCATTGGCGGCTGCACCGCCCTGTCCGACCGGTAGTGCCAAAGCAACAAAGCAGAGCAAAAAGAGCACCGCAAGAGAAACTCTAATCATCGAACGCATCGCTCCTTCTCCTTTTCTGTCAAGGGTCCACGGATTTTAGCAGGAATACAGCATCAGGTCTCGGAAAATTCCTTTGGTGCCTTTCTAAGAGCCACCGCAAAGACGCAGAGGCGCCAATCTAGGACGCCAGATCCTCCGCAAGGGCTACTTTCTGGTCTTCGGAAAAGCGGGTTTCATTCTCAATGCCCGGCATGTCAATCCCGACGCAGACGGGGACCCGGTCTCCGATCGTGAACTTCAGGTACTGGACCGAAGAGATCCTGTCACTGCCCCTTTGAGCCTCGTCAAAACGCGGACGAATTTTAGTGCCGTCCATTGTGCGCACGTATAGATGCTCGGGCAGGGCAAGCCATTGCCGAAGCCTTGCCGCGCGCTCATCAGGATCATCGATCTCAATCAGGAAGGTGCAACCTAACTGACCCGCGTCTCCCAGGAGCCCGTTGTATGTTTCGATTTCGTGAAGTATGTCTTTCTCCTTGACGATCTTCTCAGCCCGCATCATTTCCTGAATCTGGTACCGAACCGTGAGCGCATTCTCAAAAAGGAAAGTGAAGCAATCTCCGACGTGAATACGACGGCACGCTTTCGCGGACAGTACCTGAGCGCGAAATTCTTCACGCGTCTCTTCATAAGTCTGGTAGTCGACGATCTCGTTGCGCGCCACTTTTTTCATAGCCTCACTTTCACAGATCCGGCACAGATCTCACGACTTCACGATCTTGCGCGGAAAACCGTCCTCACGGTAAGCGCGCGCCAGCAGCGACATCGGGTGCATAGGCTTGACCCCGGCGTGCTGTTGGAACTGCAACGCGGCCAGGGGGCAGTCCGTGGCCCAGACGGACGAGTTGGACTCCTGCATTCCGTCAAAGGCTCTCTTCCCGATCCGCTTCGAGGGCTCGAACCCTTCGATCGTCATGGCAAAGGTCCCGTTGTGACCACAGCACTCCTGAACCATAACGGGCGCGACTCCCGGGATCTTTCGCATCAAGTCACGTGCCTTGAACCCGATGGATTGCGCGCGCAGGTGGCAAGGGGTGTGATAGCCGACGGCACCTTCGGGCGCGCTCTTGAATTTAGTGTTGAAGCGCTCTTCCCTTCGTATCGACCAGAGGAACTCGCTCGGATCCATGATCGCGGCCGCGAGTTTCCGGGCAGCTTCCCTGTCTTCTGCCGCGACCAGTCCCGGATATTCGCTGCGCAGCATCATCGAGCAGGTAGGATTGATTGCGATGACTTTGGCCCCTTTTTCCACGAAGGGCAGGAGGATGCGCAGGTTCTCCCTAGCCTGGTCCTGTACCGCGGCAAGATCTCCCTTCTCCCAGGCCGGCATGCCACAGCAACGGAGCCCTTTGGCACAACTGACCCTCACACCGTTTTTCTCCAACACTTCGATGGTGTCCCTTCCGATGTCGGGCTCGTTGTTTTGCACGTAGCAAGTCTGAAACAACACAACCTCGCCTTCGGGCCGTTCAGGTACCCTGCCCGTCCGTTCCGCCCAGGCCTCAAACGTTTCACTCGCAAAGTCGGGCAGCAGCTTGTTGCGGTGAATGCCGAGAGCCTTCTCGAGGAGCCAGCGATGAATCTTGGAACGGTTTGCCGCGTTGGCGAGGCCGAAACTGGCCCGGGCAAACCTCGCTGTGCTGTCCGGGTTGGCCAGAATGCGGTCGCGTAAGGGGATCCCTCGTTCCCGCGCCCTCACCGCCCGATACCGATGGACCATCTTCGGAAAATCGAGCATGAAAGCGTGACCGTCTCCCGGTGTGTAGGGGCAGTTCACTTCGCACAACTTACATTGGAAACAGGAGTCGAGAACGCTTTCGGTTTCGACCGCCGTGATTTTCCGGACATCTCCGCCGTGCTTGGTGTCGATCAATGAAAACAGGTCAGGAAAAGTGTCGCAGTATTTGAAGCAGAGACGGCAGCCGTGGCAAATCTCGAATATCCGCTCCACCTCCTTGTGGAGACCTCTCGGGTCCCAATATTTCTCCTCAATAGGGTCGTAGGATAAGCCTTCGGTCGGGTGATATGAGATGTTCTTCGTGTCCTCGCTCATGAAATCTCCTCAGGAGGAAGCCGGCCGCTTCGGCAGTAGGGTCTGTGCAAAAATCGCTTCACAATTTGGCTGAAGGAAAAGTCCTGTGCGCCGGTCATTAGACCGGCGTGGG
>DASQID010000503.1:0-13351 GCA_035631775.1 Acidobacteriota bacterium | reverse complement strand
CCGGATTCTCGAGGCTGGGGAGTCCCTTGGTGGGATAGACGGTGTTGGCTACAAAGAAGACGGCGTGCCGACGTTCAATTCCGCGAGGGCGCTGAAGCCTATCCGCGAGCTGCCTCCCAAATCCTATCACCTGGCGGATTTTGACGCATATGAGAGGGTCTGCGGACGACGCTGGGCGATGTATATCTCCAGCCTGGCGTGCCCCTACAGTTGCGCGTACTGCACCAACGAAGGCGTGTATGGCCGGCAGTGGAATGCCCTGGAGGCGGATCAGGTCGTCGAGGAAATGACCGATCTGGTCGTTCGTTACCGCCTTCAGCTGGTGTGGGTAGTGGATGATAACTTCCTCGTCGACCGGGAGCGCGCCGTCGAAATTGCCGAGGGGCTGGTTCGCCGCGGGGTTCCCTTCGAATGGAGCATTCAATCCTCCACCAACCTGGTCAATCGGCTTGATGTTGATCAGCTGAAGCTGTTACGCCGCGCGGGGCTTTCGCAAATCTGTCACGGAGCGGAATCTGCATCGCCCAAGGTACTGGGGCTCATGAACAAGGAATTTCAAAAACCCGAGACGATTTACGCTGTGGCAGGAAAGTGCGTTCAGGCGGGTATTCGACCGTCCTTTAATGTCATTTTTGGCTTTCCCGGAGAAGGAGAACGAGAGCGACGCGAAACCATCAATTTCATCATGAGGGTGTGCCGGCGCTTTCCAGGGGCTGAGTTCTGGACCAATATCTTCACGCCCTACCCTGGCTCACCCATCGTGCAACGAGCCGCCGAACTTGGGATTGACTTGCCCAGCTCTTTTGAAGGATGGGCCGATTTTTTCCCACGCTACACCGTTCTCCCCTGGCTAAGCGGACCCAAACACAAACGGGTTCAGATAATGAGAGATTATCTGCGAGTTGCCTTCAGCCGGGTACCCATTGCTGCGGATCGCAGGCGCTTGCCGATGCGACTGTTTCATCAAGCCATCGGCTTTCCGGCCCGTTGGCGCCTGGATCACGATGTTTACGCGCTGCCCTTCGAGATCTGGATAAAGAACCTGCTTAATCGCATTTCCGAGTCCCCCAAACCGAAAGTGGATGCGCAGCAGCTGTCCGCGGATCCGGTCGTCGGGTGTACATGAGAATGGAAGAATTCGCATCATCGAGTGAATGCAGCCGGCATGGCGGCGTCCAAAAGGGCTACTGTCCTTCCCCCCAGGGAGATTGCCGAGGCTCGTCGCTCCACGGCTGGAAACCACTCTATGCCTAAAATATGAGCAAAGTCGTTCTGTTCTTGCCTCATTATTCCGGACCGCCGCTGGGTCCTCCTGCCGGCCTGCTGTGCCTGGCATCATCGCTCCTGCAAAGAGGCGTCGAGGTGAGGATCGTCGACGCAGCTGTTGACCCTGATTATTTGACTGCAATCGAGCGCGAGACAGAGGATGCACTATGCTTCGGGGTTTCGTTACTCACCGGACCGATGATCCATGGAGCGATCAACGCATCAGAACGGGTGAAGGAACTCCATCCCGACGTGCAGGTAGTTTTTGGCGGATGGCACCCGAGCCTTCTGGCCGATCAAACGCTGAGAGAGTCATTCGTCGACGCGGTTGTCAGAAATCAAGGCGAGCTCACTTTCCTGGAACTTGTTCTGCGACTGGAAAACGGGCAGGGACTCGACGGGGTCTCGGGCTGTTCATTCAAGTGCGGTGGGCGGATCTTCCATAATCCTGATCGCCCGGTTGCGCGCATTGATGCTCTCCCTTTCCCGGCGTACGACCTGGTTGATTTCGATGCATATGAGAGAGCCAGCGGAGAACGGAAGCTCCCGTTCGCAAGCAGCGTCGGATGTCCCTATGCGTGCAGCTACTGCACCGACACTGTCTTTTACGGCCGCCGCTTCAATGCCTACAGTGCCAGGCGGGTGGTGGACGAGGTTACTCAACTGGTGACCCGGCACCATCTGAACGAGGTTGCGCTCCTGGATTCAAATTTCCTTGTCGACGGGCGGCGTGCACTCGAGATAGCTCGGGGATTCCTGGAGGCCAACCTGGGGTTCCAATGGACTTTTCAGGCATCCACCGATCTGCTCTGCCGGCTTTCCATTGACGAGGTGTGCCTTCTTGGCAGAAGCGGCGTCAAGCATATTGGGTTCGGCACTGAATCCGGTTCAGAACAGGTCCTCCTCCGCATGAACAAATTCCATCAGCGCGTGGATGACATGTTTGAGACCGCTCGCAAATGCCGTCACGCCGGCATTCGAACGACATTTAATCTGATCTTTGGTTATCCGGGCGAGAGCGATGGGGACCGGCGGGAAACGTTCAGGGTCATGGGGGAAATTGCCTCGGAATTCGACAACGTTACGTTTTCTCCCAACGTCTTCACTCCGTATCCGGGGATTCCCATCTGGAAAGAGTTGAGATCTCTTGGGCTGAAGGAACCGCAAAGGCTTGTGGAGTGGGCTGATTACTCTCTTGGCTCGAATGTGCTTCCCTGGATGCAGGGAGCCACATATCGGAATGTGAAGCGCAGCATGTTTTTCTTCATGCTCAACAATGAGCTTATCAAGGCGGCACGTCGGTCGTCGGCAGCCGCCCCTGTGCGCCTTCTTCGACACGCACTCCGGCAAATCCTGCGCTGGCGCTTGAAGCACCACTGTTTCGATTGGCCGTTGGAACTGTTGCTGTTCAGCATCCGAAATCGACTCACGATGCGGCGATCCCTCCTTACGGGCCAGCCTCTAGGTCACACTCTGGGAGAAACCTGCTGAAATGGCCGACATTCTCCTGACACATTCCAACCACCTGTACTTCGACCAGAAACAAGTACGCAAAATGCAGCCCTATCCCCCGTTGCAGACGATTCTTGCGGCGGCATTCCTGAGGCGGGAAGGATTCGAGGTCGCGTTGTTCGATGCCACCCTGAACCCACCGGAGGAGGGATTCCGCTCGGCAATGGCATGGCACAAGCCCCGTCTGGTTGCCATCTGCGAGGACAACTTCAACTTCCTTACGAAGATGTGTCTCAAGCAGAACCGCGATCTGGCACTCACCATGGTCGACATCGCACGGGAGAGCGGCATTCCCGTGGTTGTCGGGAGTTCGGACGCGTCGGATCGTTCGCGGGAGTATCTGTCCCGTGGCGTGGACCTCGTGATGATGGGTGAGTTGGAACACACCCTGCTGGATGTCGCACGATGTTTCCTGGACGGCTCAAATCGCCCTGTCCAGATGATCAATGGTCTGGCGTACCGTGATCCTGATAGTGGAGAAGTGCGTTACACTGCGCCACGACAGCCCATGAAGGAGCTTGACGTACTACCCATGGCGGCGTGGCATCTTGTGGACATAAGCCGCTATCGTCAAGCCTGGATGCGGAGCCATGGTTTCTTTTCTCTCAACCTGGTGTCCAGCCGCGGCTGTCCCTATCACTGCAACTGGTGCGCGAAGCCGATTTACGGTCAGACCTACAGATTCTCGCCGCCACATAGGATTGCCGGCGAGATGCGCTATCTGAAGGAGGCTTACCGGCCGGATCAGATCTGGTTTGCGGATGACATCTTCGCACTCTCCGCACAGTGGACATATCAGTTTGCCGATGCGGTCAACGCGCTCGGGGCGCAGATACCCTTCAAGATGCAGTCGCGCTGCGATCTGATGACCAAGGATACCGTCTCGGCTCTCAAACGCGCGGGTTGCGCGGAAGTGTGGATGGGGGCCGAATCCGGCTCGCAGCAAATACTGGATGCCATGGACAAAGGCATCCGCGTCGAGGACGTATACCTCGCGAGGGAGAACCTGCGAAGGCATGGCATCCGCGCTTGCTTTTTTTTGCAATTCGGCTATCCCGGAGAGCAGTGGGAGAACATCCAGGACACCATCTTGATGGTCCGTGAGACTTCGCCGGACGATATCGGCGTGTCTGTTTCCTATCCATTGCCGGGGACGAAATTCTTCAGCCGCGTAGCGGCGGAAATGGACTCGAAACAGAATTGGAGCGACAGTGGTGACCTGTCCATGATGTTCCGCGGGACCTACACAAGCGAGTTCTATGCCGCTTTGCGTGATGCACTGCATCTCGAAGTGGATCTGCACAACGGCAGATCGCGCGTTGGCGCCGATGACCGGAGATTACACGACCTGTGGCGTCGTGTCACCGAACTCGAATCGAGTTGTCCAAAGGATGCCTTGCCGGTATGGACTTGCTCCTGACCCATGGTTACTTCCTTTCCGAGGATCCCAAGGAGCTGAGGATCATGAAGCCCTATGCTCCCCTGGGGATCCTCTATCTTTCCTCGCACCTGAAGAAGAAGGGATTCAACGTCGAGATATACGACTCAACGTTCGGGTCGCACCAGGAGCTTTTCGGGATATTCCGGGATAGCCCTCCGTCGGCAGTGGGCGTCTACGTAAACCTCATGACGCGGAAAAATGTGCTCGAAATTATATCCGAGGCTCGGGAGGCAGGTTGGATGGTGATCCTGGGAGGACCTGAACCGCCTGCATATTGTGATGAATATCTCAATGCCGGCGCGCATTTGATCGTTCAGGGGGAAGGCGAAGTGACCATGGAGGAGGTCCTCACGGCATTCCGTGAGCATAGGTCGGCTTCCATTCGTGACATTCCCGGCCTCATCTTCCGTGCCGAAGATGGATCGACTGTTCACACCTCGGCGCGCAACCTGATCGCGGATTTGGATGGTCAACCATGGCCGGATCGAGAATGCATAGGAATCGAGAAGTACATTAAGGCATGGCGCGATCATCACGGTATGGGTTCACTTTCAGTGATAACGGCGCGAGGCTGTCCCTATCACTGCAGGTGGTGCAGCCACTCGACCTATGGCAACACTCATCGCCGCCGCTCGGCAAAAGCAGTCGCCGACGAAGTGGAGTGGCTGCTCGGTCGCTACCAGCCGGACATGCTCTGGATGGCGGATGATGTATTCACGATCCACTACGGTTGGATCCTGCAGTACGCGCGAGAGATGAAAGAACGTCGAGTGCGCGTGCCTTTCGAGTGTATCACTAGGGCGGACAGGATAAATCCGCAGACCGCGGATGCACTGGCCGAACTAGGCTGCTTCCGCGTCTGGATCGGTTCGGAGAGCGGCTCACAGCGGATTCTCGATGCCATGGCGCGGGGAGTAAGGGTGGGGCAGGTTGAGGACGCGATCAAACTTTGCCGTGAGCGCGGCATTCAGACGGGAATGTTCCTCATGTGGGGCTACGAGGGTGAGGAAATCTCGGACATTGAGGCCACCATCGAACACGTCAAGAAGACGGAGCCTGACGTCGTGCTCACCACGGTGTCATACCCGATCAAAGGAACTCCGTATTTTGATCAGGTGGCTTCACGACTGAGAGGCCTCGGCGATTGGTCGGAAACCACAGACAGGGAGCTGATTATTCGCGGGCGGAGGACCGGTGAATTCTACAGTTTTGCCGACCAACTCCTGCAAAGCGAGGTGGCGCTCCACAGACTCTCCAAGACGGCTCAGTGTGATTCGACGATCGCCAGGGAACTGGGTGGCAAGATTGAAGAAGCTAGGCATGGATTACTTTCGCTTGCCCAACGGGTGGAACAGTGATTGCTTCGCTCCTGTCAACTCCAAACCAGCCCACATGGGCTGGCGCTTCGTTCGATGCGATGGCCGCCGACTATGATTCTGCCTGGACTTACAGTTTCATTGGCGAACTGCAGAGACGCCAGGTGTGGCGCGCGCTCATTTCGACCTTTCATCCCGGCGATCGAATTCTCGAACTCGGTTGCGGAACTGGGATAGATGCAGTCCATCTGGCTGAAGCCGGCATCGATGTTCATGCGATCGATGCCTCGGCTGGAATGCTGCGAATTGCCAGGGAGCGCATTGCGCACAACGGTCTTTCCCCCAGGGTAACGAGCGAGTTGCGTGCGGTGGAGCAATTATCTGGGATGAAAGAAACAGGGTTTGAGGGTGCCTTCTCCAACTTTGGGGTTTTCAATTGCCTGCAGAGCTTCACGTCCGCTGAAGCTGACCTTGCACGACTGATTCGTCCCGGCGGCAAGCTCCTCCTCTGCATCATGGGTCGGTTCTGCGCCTGGGAGACTGTCTCGTATCTGTTCCGGGGGAGGCCTCGGAAGGCGTTCCGGCGCCTGTCTGCTCGCATGAGTGGCATCGAATCATCGCTCAAAGCCGGACCCCGGTTTCGGATCTTCTACCCTTCAGTCCCGCAGTTGGTTGCGGCATTCCGCAAGGACTTTGATCTCGTTTCCTTCCGGAGTATCGGAGTGTTCGTCCCACCCTCCTACCTGGAGGAATGGGCAGCTGCAAGGCGCGAGCTGTTCCGCCGCCTCGCGTTGCTGGACGAGCGTGTGAACCGGTGGCCCATCCTGCGAGCTGCAGGCGACCATCGGCTGGTGATTTTCGCCCGGAGGAACTCCAATTGATGGGCTATTCAATCGACCGTCCAGAGGAATTTGACCGCGTACAACAGGCAAAGGACAGCAGCCCTTCACGGGCTGGAAGGCTTGCTGCTGCCCGCATCCGACTCCGTTGCCCCATGTGCGCTGTGCCTGGCGGCACACTTGAAGAGGTGGAAGCCGTCGGGAAATCGTGCGCATCGTGCGGCTTTCGGTTTGCCGTCTGCGACGGCATCGTGTGGGCCATGCCGGCTCACCGGCAGCGCGTGTATGCGCGCTTCGCCAAAGAGTATTCACTTATCCGGAAGGCTGAAGGACGTGGTTCCGAGGATGCAGCCTATTACCTGGCTTTACCTTGTCAGGACATGAGCGGCAGGAATTCCGCTCAGTGGTCTATACGCAGCAAGACCTACAGGTATTTTGAAAGGAAGATACTGCCACAGTTCGAAAGTGCACGGGGATTGGACATTCTCGATTTGGGTGCCGGCAACGGATGGCTCTCTTATCGCCTGGCAAAGCGGGAACATCTGCCGGTGGCCGTGGACATTCTGACAGATCCGAGAGATGGTCTCGGTGCGGCCCGTCACTTCGGGGCGGAGCTGGGAGGACTCTTTCCCCTGGTCGCCGCTGAATTTGACAATCTTCCATTTTCGGATGGGCAATTCGATCTGGCCATTTTCAACTCCTCGCTGCACTACTCCGCGGATTACGTACGAACGATCGCCGAAACCAGACGCTGCCTGAAACCTGGCGGAAGCATGATCGTTCTCGATTCTCCTCTGTACAGATGCTGCGAGCACGGGGAGCGGATGCGCGCGGAGCGCCACGAGTATTTCGAAGCCAAGTACGGGTTCCGCTCCGACAGCGTCCCGAGCGTGGAGTTTCTTCATGACGCAATCCTCGAGGAGTTGGCCAGTGAACTACACCTGCGCTGGAAGGTGCATAGACCTTGGTACGGTTGGAGGTGGCATCTGCGTCCCTTGAGGGCGCGGCTGATGGGTGCGCGACCTCCTTCCCGTTTTCAAATTCTGGTTGGGAGCTGGCCGACGTGATCATATTCCTGCATCCACGCGCAACCAGTACCAGGAGTCGTCGTTTTCCCCTGTCTATCCTCGCTCTGGCCGCGGTAGTCGAGGGCAGGGAAGACTACGCCATAGTGGACGGCAATGTCGATCCCGATCCTGGAAGTACACTCGAAGGTATTTTGCGCGAAAATCCTGTCGAGCTTCTCGCGGTATCGGTCATGCCCGGCCCACAGATGGTCGCTGCCATTCCCTTGTGTCGCGAATTCAAGACGAAGCATCCGTCCATCCCGATCGTTTGGGGTGGCTACTTCGCATCGCTTTACCCCGATGCGGCCCTCAATGCCGGGTATGTGGACTA
This sequence comes from Acidobacteriota bacterium, assembly GCA_035631775.1. Classification (GTDB taxonomy): domain Bacteria; phylum Acidobacteriota; class UBA6911; order UBA6911; family UBA6911; genus DASQID01. The sequence continues at coordinate 5,579 of DASQID010000503.1, read as the reverse complement.
TGTCGTTCGAGGTCAGGGAGAAGATACCTTCACCGAGCTGATTGCCGCGATCCGGGGAAGTAAAGATTTCTGTGCCATCTGCGGCTTATCGTACAAGGAGGGCTCGGGCCGGCACATTCATAACCCGGATCGCCCGCTCCGATCTCCTGACGATTATCCCTGGTATCCCTACCACCGCCTGGATGCGTCGAAATACATACTTCCGACTTTCTTGGGCTCCCGAACAGCTGTGCATCAGGCGAGCATCGGGTGTCCCTTCCGCTGCAATTTTTGCGGGGTGGTTCCCGTGTTTGACCGTGAGAAGGCGGAGTCTCCCGAGCGCACCGCCGCCATCCTGGGATTTCTGAGGGAACGGCTCGGGGTCAATGCGATCCAATTCTACGACAATAATTTCTTTCTGCGTGAAGACCACACCCGAGAGCTTGCGGATCGACTGATTCCTCATGGATTGCGCTGGTGGTGCGAAGGTCGGATTGACACGGTGCTGGGATACAGCGACGAGACCCTCTCTGCGCTAAAGAGAGCCGGGGCTTCGATGATCTTCTTTGGCGCGGAATCCGGCTCGAACTGGGTGCTCGAGCAGATGAACAAGAAACTCAAGGCGGAGCAGACCCTCGCCCTGGCGGAGAGGATCCGAAAGTTCGGCATCACTCCGGAATTTTCCTTTGTGCTCGGGAATCCTCAGGACCCGGAACGGGATGTGCGTGAAAGTGTCTCCTTCATTCGCAAGCTGAAGAAAATCAATCCAAGTGCGGAGATCATCATTCAGCACTACATCCCGGTTCCTCAGCGAGCCGGGATGTACGGAAAGGTGGAAGGACAGATCCAATTTCCTACCACACCGGAGGGTTGGGCGACCGAGCGCTGGTACAACTTTACGATTCGAAAGGATCCTCAACTCCCGTGGCTGCCCGAGCGCATCCGTCGGCGGATCGACAGCTTCGAGCTGGTTGTTAATTCGCGCTGGCCGACGGTCCAGGACATACGTCTGCCCGCCTGGGGTCGAGCCCTGCTGAAGTCGCTGAGCAGTTGGCGCTATTCCTTCGGCCTGTACGGAAGACCGCTCGAGCTGAAGTGGGTGCAGAGGGCGATGGAATTGAGAAAACCTAAGGTGGAGAGTCTGTGAACACCGTAGACCGGTCTGAGGCTATTCAGCCGAAATGCGCCATCCGAGTTCCTGCTAGCGAAGGATACAGGCTGTGGTCCCGGACCTATGACAGCTGTAAGAATCCGCTGCTCGCCCTCGAGTTTCGCACGCTGTCGCACAAGCTGGATCTCCTGGCCGGAATGGATTTCCTGGATGTCGCCTGCGGAACCGGTCGGTGGATGATCAATGCTTCCACCAGGGGGGCGAGGGTGTTTGGAGCAGATCTGAGCTTTGAAATGCTCCGCGTCGCAGCTGAAAAGGAATCCATCAAGGGATGCCTGGTCAGGGCTGATGGCCGCCGGCTTCCGTTTTCGGACCACTGTGCAGACATGGCTATCTGCTCATTTTCTGTGGGGTACATGTGTAACCCGGATCGATTGATCTCGGAGTTGGGCCGGGTGGTAAGGCACGGCGGCACAATTCTCATCAGCGACCTTCATCCTCGAGCCCACCAGATGGGCTGGCGCCGGTCATTCCGCAGCGGTGCGGATGTGTACGAAATCAAAAGCAGCGCGCACAGCGCCGGGCGCTTGATACACAGCGGACAGGCTGCGGGCTTGCGGTTGAAGGAGATTTTTGAACCCCGCATTTCCGAGCCGGAGCGCCGGCTGATGCAGGAGGCGGGAAAGGCAGAGCTGTTTGACGAGGTTTCTGCAATTCCTGCTGTGCTGATAGTGGAATGGGAGCGTCCGTGAAGATGTTATTTGGGGAATCGCGGAGCACAAGGGGGTATGCGGCCAACAGCTGGACTCTGGTTGGGGCAAAGATTGCCTGCGGACCTGTGGAAGTCCGGCGGAGAGATCTGGAAGCACGTTCGGGGAAGATAACCGCCATCCGCCCTTCCACGAGCAGCCGACTGCAATTGCTTGATCTGCGTGGATGTCTGATCCTTCCGGGTCTGATCAACGCCCACGACCACCTGGAGTTTAACCTGTTTCCCAGACTCGGACGAGGCCCCTATCCGAATGCAGGTGCTTGGGCAAGGGACATATACCACCCCGACGTGTCCCCTGTCAGGGAGCAGCTTGGTATCTCGCTGGAGGGTCGACTTCGTTGGGGTGCCGTCAAAAACCTGCTCAGCGGGGTGACCACCGTCTGTCATCACAATCCATACAACCCGGCCGTGTTTTCGGGGGACTTTGCCGTTCGTGTCCCCAGGCGCTTTGGGTGGGCTCATTCTCTGGAGTTTAGCCCTGATCTGACCCGGCGATTCAAACGGACGCCACGAGCATGGCCATTCATCCTCCATCTCGGAGAGGCCGTCGACAGAGGTGGAAGGCAGGAACTCCTGCGGCTCGATTCCCTGGGGGCCCTGGACCATCGAACCGTCCTGGTGCACGCGGTAGCACTCGGCAAGCCGGAGTTGAACCTCGCACACAAGAGAGGCGCTTCTGTTGTCTGGTGTCCAAGTTCCAACATCTTCATTCTGGGCCGGACCTTGAACCGCGAAGCGCTCGAGTCCGGTGTCCCGATTGCTCTGGGAACGGATTCTGCGATGAGCGGAAAAGGGGACATTCTCGAGGAGATGAGGTTGGCGCGGAGAATAGCGCGGATTTCACAGTCCCGTCTCTATGAAATGGTTACGCGTGATGCCGCTCGGATAATGAGGCTCAGGCAAGGTGAAGGAAGTGTGATCGAGGGCGGCTCCGCGGACCTTCTGGTGGTTCGTGACCGTGGCGAAGATCCTGCCTCTACTCTTCTGAAACTTCGCACGGGAGAAATGGAGATGGTGTTGGTCAGGGGCGAAATCAAACTGGCCTCTCCAAGGTGTCTCGAACAGCTTCCCGCCACTGTCCGCCGAAGGCTCCATCCCGTTGAGGTTGCAGGGAACAGAGGAAGGATAGTATTTGTTGCCGCCGATGTGCCCTCGCTTTTCGGCGAGGTGGAGTCCGTTCTTGGCTCGGTAATGCTGGCCCACAAGAGGTTGGAGCAGCCGTCGTGAGCGATGCGTCCATCATTGAGCGTTTGCCCATATTGATACTCTCCCCGCACAACCGGTGCAACTGCCGTTGTGTGATGTGCGACATTTGGAAACTCGACACAGTCCAGGAAATCGGATTGTCCGATCTGGAAGGACATCTGAGGGAAATTGTGGCGCTCGGTGTTCAGTGGGTCGTGTTCTCGGGTGGTGAACCGTTGATGCATTCGGATCTCTTCCGACTCAGCAGGAGCCTGCGCGGTCATGGCATCCGCACAACTATCCTGAGCTCCGGCTTACTGCTGGCGAAGAATGCTTCGCGGCTTGTCTCTGAAATCGACGATGTAATCGTCTCTCTCGATGGCCCACCGCGGGTCCATGACCACGTTCGCGGCATCCGGGGAGCCTTTGACCTGCTGGCAATGGGCGTGCGCGAGATGCATTCGATAAGGCCGGATTTCCCTGTTGCAGCCCGGACGACGGTGCAGCGGAGCAATTTCGCTTTCCTGCGTGAGACCGTCAGGACCGCGAGAGGATTGGACCTCCAGTCAATTTCATTTCTGGCCGCGGATACAACCTCGACTGCCTTCAATCGTCGCGAGCCCTGGCCTGACGAGCGCCGTGCTCAAGTGGCGTTGACAGCGGATGAGGCGGACGGCTTGGAAGTTGAGATGGAGCGGTTAATTGGCGATATGGACGAACACCCGGGCTTCATTCTGGAAACACCGGAAAAACTCCGGCGCATCGTGCGCCACTTTCGAGTCGGCCTTGGTCTGCTGGAACCGGAAGCGCCCAGGTGCAACGCCCCTTGGGTGTCAGCGGTGGTGGAGTCCGACGGCACGGTTCGCCCGTGTTTTTTTCATGAGCCAATCGGTAATGTGACGAAACAGACGTTGCCGGAAGTTCTTAACGGTCCTGGAGCAGTGCTGTTCCGGCAGACACTGGACATTTCGCGCGACACAGTCTGCCAACGCTGTGTCTGCTCGCTATTTCTTGGGCCGGAGACTGCTACGGCTCGAACAGGGAGAGGGACTCTTTCAGAGAGACCGGTTGTCATTGGACGACCGTGAGTCAGAAAAACAGGCATCCTGGCTCGGCTCGGAACGTCAAATAAGGTGCGGTACCGAACGATCTCGGGATCTCATTCCATTGGGGAAACCGCCGCCTCTGGCGGTGCGACTTGGAAGGGCGTGGCCGTTCCGGCGTTCGTTGGACAAGGTGAGGCATGAAAATGCAGGGATCATCCATGGCAGCGAGCCCGCGCCCCGGGGTCGGAAATGGAGGAAGTGGAAAGCCCTTGAAAAGGGCGACAGAAAAGCCTGTCATGTTCAGCGGCTCTGTTGCCCCTCCAGGGCTCTGGTCATTCTTGACAATCCCAACCCCGGGCTGCGCTGCGCTTGCCCGGGTCTATGGGTTTGCCCCCCTCCGGGGGCTTTTTGAAGCCACCCGCTCTGCGGGTGGAGACTCATTCACATGAAAGTTGCGTTGGTTCACGATTGGCTTACCGGCATGCGTGGCGGCGAGCGCGTCTTGGAAGAACTGTGCACGCTCTTTCCTGGCGCAACGATTTTCACCCTCTTCCACAAGCCGGGATCGGTAAGCAGGCGCATCGAGTCCATGGATATTCGCTCGTCTTTTCTGAATCGAATCCCCGGCGCACTGCGAAATTATCGGTCGATGTTGCCGCTATTTCCCCTGGCGATATCCGGTTTTGATCTCCATGGTTTTGACCTCGTCTTCAGTGTCAGCCATGCAGCGGCTAAAGGGATCAGAAAGCCTCCTGGAGGCTTGCACATTTGCTATTGCCTGACGCCGATGCGCTATATCTGGGATCTGCAGAAGGACTACTTCCAGTATGCCGATCCGATTCGGATCAAGAGGACCGCAATGCATGTCATGACACACCCGTTGAGGATGTGGGACCGGGCAGCGGCCTGTGGCGTTGACCACTTCATAGCAGATTCATGGCATGTTCAACGGAGAATCAGCCGTTATTACGATCGCGAGTCAGACGTCATCTATCCCCCCGTCGATACTGAGTTCTTTACCGGAAGCCGAAATGGCAAACATGCGGAATACTATCTGGTTGTCTCCGCCCTGGTCCCGTACAAGCGGGTCGATGTGGCCATCAGAGCCTTCAATCGACTGGGCCATCCCTTGATTGTTGCAGGCGCGGGACCGGACCTTGCCAGGCTCAGGCGGATGGCTGCACCCAACATTGATTTCAGGGGTTTTGTCACCGACCACGCCCTTCGGGATCTGTATCGCAACTGCCGTGCAGTGATAATCACAGCCCGAGAGGACTTCGGACTCGTCTCGCTCGAGGCACAGGCCTGCGGTCGCCCCGCGCTGGCATATGCTGCTGGAGGCGCATTGGAGTCGATTGTTGACGGGAACACCGGAATTCTCTATGGGAGCCAGACCGCTGACAGCCTGATCGAGGGGGTGAAGAAGTTCGAGCGGATGAGGTTCAGCTCCGAGGTGCTTCGCTACAACGCGGAGCGGTTCTCGCGA
>DASQID010000502.1:0-7628 GCA_035631775.1 Acidobacteriota bacterium | reverse complement strand
CAAGCGCAGCGCAGCCCGGGGTCTCTCGTCCCACTCGACATAAGCCCCGGAAGGGGCGTCAGAACGCCTGAACACGCTCGCCCTTTCTGTCGCTCCTCCAGGGCTCTCGACCTCCTCAATTCCCAACCCCGGGCTGCGCTGCGCTTGCCCGGGGCTACTGGCTTGCCCCCCTCGGGGACCCTCCGGGAGGCTTCGTCAAGCCACCCGCTCTGTGGGTGGTAGCTGACTCGTCATTTGTCAGGTTCCTTGACGTGGATGACGCGGTTGACCTGCACGTCGCGAAGCACTTGATTTCTTCCACTTGGCCAGTGAAGTTCAACCCTGTCGAGTTTGTCGGTTGCCCCCAATCCAAAATGAACCCCGTAACTCGAAGAAGACGCGTAGCCTACCGCAGTGGTCATCATGTTGTACTGGTTCAGCAGCCGGATCTGGGTACCAATCCCATCCCTGTTGCTCTTGGTGCCCTCCAGTTTGAAAATCACCCAATTGTTTCGGTTTGCACTCACGTTCTCCCAAAGTTCGGTATCATCCGTTATTGCGGTAACGACGATGTCGATTTTCCCGTCGCCATTGAAATCAGCGCAGGCGCTGCCGCGGTGAGCTCGCGGCACCTGAAAATCCTGCCCGGCCTGCTCGCTGACATCCTCGAAAGTCCCGTTCTTCAGATTCGCCAGAATGGAATTCGGCTGCCTGTAATCTGTCGACTCCCACAACTCGATCCGGTGATTGGCGTGGGCATTTGCGGTGAACAAGTCTTTCCAGCCGTCGTTATTGAAGTCGACCATGGCGAGGCTCCAGGCGCTCCGTCTCATGGTCAGAAGGGCCAATCTGCTGGGGTACGTGGCGTCCGAGAAAATCCCATTTCCTTCATTGTGGAAAAGGGGGAACGTCTCCCAATCCAGGGCGGTCATCCAGAGATCCGGCAGCCCGTCGTTGTCATAGTCCTGAAAGGCTGCCCCCATACTGGAAACCGCCTTCCCATTTTCTCTTAGGGCAACCGCCGCCTCGAATCCGACTTCTTTGAATGTGCCATCGCCCATGTTCTTAAAAAGGAAATTGGGCAATTTGTCGTTGGTCACAAACGCATCGATGCGGCCGTCGCGATCGTAGTCCTCGAAAGCCACACCCATGCCACGTCCGATATACTGGGAGATTCCCGCCTTGTCAGAGACGTCCTCGAAGGTCCCGTCGCCGCGATTGTGGTAGAGGGTGTTGGACACGCCCTTGAAGTACTTGGGATGACAATAGACCCGGATCTTGCCCGTGGGGTCCCCACAGAACCGGTCCCACTGCAGCGTCCACTCGACATAATTGACCACGAACAGGTCGAGGTAGCCGTCGTTGTCATAATCGAACCACCCGGCAGCCACCGACCATTTGTCGCTCTTGATGCCGGATTTCTCGGTGACATCTTCGAATTTGCCGTTGCCCAAGTTGCGATATAGGATGTTGTGATATACGCCCGCCACGAAGATATCCGTGTTGCCGTCGTTGTCGTAGTCGCCGACAGCGACTCCCATGGAATATCCCTCTCCGGCAACGCCCGCTTCTGCGGTCACATCCGTGAACTTCATGTTGCCGTCGTTCCGGTACAGCCGGTTGTAGTACTTCGGGTCCTCCTTCTTCATGGACGGGGTTACCGAGCCGTTTGTGAAGTAGATATCCAATAACCCGTCGTTATTGTAGTCCAGTGTGGCCACGCCGCCCGGCATGGTTTCGATCATGCGCTTTTTATCGGTCATGTAATTGTCGAGCACGAAGGCAATTCCAGCTTCCTTGGCGACATTTCTGAAGTTGATCGGATCAATCTTCTGACCATTGCCGGGCGAGATGATGGCGCCCCTGAGAAAGACAAGCAGACATGAGCACAAAGCAGCAATCCGGGCAAACATGTTGCGATGATGAAGTCTTCCGGGACGCATTCAGACCACCCGAGTAAATAATACCTGTTTGACCGTGTACTGAAGTATATCATCCGCAGCGGTCAGAAACTGGTGTCAGGCTAGAATTTCCCCAATTTCCAGGCCCTTCAGCACCTCACGCGTGCGCGGTCCAGGTGAAATTGGGGAAATTCTAGCCTGGCACCAATTTCCATTTCAAAACTTGACACGGCCTCGCCGCTTGCCTAGCATCGGCACACCATCCATTGCGGATTGCGGATTTCAGTTTTCGGATTAATCCGCAATCCGCAATCCGAAATCCGCAATGGAGAGTATGCAAGGAAAATACTTCAGTTTCGGTGCGACCTCGGCGGTGTTGACGGGCGTCGCTGTGATCGTGGGCTTGAGCAGCACGGCGAATCCCGCCGTGAGCATCATCAGCGCTTTGATCATCTTTGCAATCGCGGACAATGTCTCGGATTCCTTCGGGATACACATTCACCAGGAATCACAGAAAGAATCGGTCAAAGAAGTAAGGAAGGCGACGTTTGCCAACTTTATGACGAGGGCGGGCGTCGCTCTCGCATTTGTCCTTCTGGTGCTCCTGCTTCCACTGCGACTGGCCGTCATTTCCTCGATACTCCTTGGCCTTGTGGTCATTGCGGTGATCAGCTATCTGATCGCAAGAGAGCAGAAAGCCGATCCCCTCAGAGTCGTCTCGGTACATCTGCTGCTCACCGCGGCCGTGATCGCGGCGAGCTTTCTGTTGAGGGAGCTGAGCTCCAGGCTGGTAGAGAGGTATCTGCGTTGATTCCATTAAGGTAGACCGCCGCTTTTGGCGGCGCGACTTCAAAAGGCTCTGCCATCGCTGCGGTCGTTGTGGAAGTTGATATTTCGCTGCCGGCGTCCTGGAGGGTGACAGAAAGGGCCATCATGTTCGGAAGCTCTGTCGCCCCTCCAGGTCCCTCCGGGGCGCTTTCGGCGCGACAAAGCAGTTTCGCGACAGAAACTAGCTGGGCGCGAGTGAACCGTCCCCGGTCTTCCTCCTGACTTTTACGGAGTCCCCCCGGCCTCGTCCCACGGTTCGGCCGAGGGCCCGCAGTCGCAAGATGACGCAGTTCGCGCACTGTCCCGGGTCCTCATCGACGCAGGGCTTGTTGGGATAGAGCAGGTAATCCCTGCGATGTTCAATCGGTGTGTTGTTGGGCATGAAAATATTGGCTCCGCGACGGAGTGCGAGATCGCGGCCGGTATCGGGGAATACGGCGTCGAAAGCTGTTGTGGCCGGTATGTGTGCATCCGGATTGAACAACCGGAGCACGGCCAAAGCCACGAAGAACATCTCCGGGTCGCCCTCATGGACATTGCGGCAGCCGCCGAGCGGGGTGTCGGGATGGGCGATAAAGGGCCCGATGCCGATCATGTCGAAGTCCATCCGGCGGCAGAGCAGGATGTTGTCCGCCAGTGTATCGAGTCTCTCGCCCGGGAGGCCGATCATGAATCCACTCCCGGTTTCGACCCCCAGCTCTTTTAAGGTCTCGAGGCATTCGATCCGCTCCTCCAGTGTGCAGTCGGGATGCAGACGCCGGAAGAGCGTTGCGTCGGTGGTCTCGAACCTGAGCAGGTACCGGTCCATCCCGCAGTCGCGCCAGGCGGCATAAATGTCGCGTGTACGATTGCCGACCGAGAGCGTGACCGCAAGCGGGATTTCACGCTTGATTCGCCTTATCAAATCCCCGAGCGCCAAGTCGCCGCGGGGCGAAGCGGCCTCACCCGATTGAAGCACGATCGTAGTCTGGCCGCAGTCGTACATGCGGCGCGCAACCTCGAGCACCTGGTCGGCATCAAGCGTGTATCGTCTGATTTTGCGGTTTGAAGCGCGGATGCCGCAGTAAAGACAGTCGTTGGCGCAGATATTTGAGAACTCGATGATGCCGCGGACGTGCACGGCATCTCCCATGACCTCGCGTCGTACTTGGTCGGCCGAATGGAAGAGTTCGCTGCGAGATTCACCCCGCAGCGACAGGAGGCGAAGAGCCTCCGCGCGTGAGTAGCTGAATCCATCCATCATCTGAGACAATGTATCACAGCGCACCGTTGACCTTGCAGGCTCTTAGGGCTGGCGCAAGAATAACTTCACATTTTGCTGCAGGCCCCCAGGCCCGCTGGCGAGGCGCGAGCGACGAGCTATACCCGGGGAGGTATGCAGGAGCGAGCAACAAAGCCAGCGGGCCTGCGGGCGGCAGCCTGAAAGGGCGCGGCGGCGGGCGGGCATCTGCTTCGTTGACGCTCCTCGACGATATACACCGATGTCGCCTGCGTCGCGGCGCCTCGCATCTGCCCGCCCCAGGAGCGCCGCAGGCGCGCGCCGCGGCCGTAGGCCGCGACCGGGGGGTCTGATGATCCCCCGCACATGACTACTTTCTGTGCCAAAGTGTGACAAGTCTTTGCGTCTTCATGCTTTAAATGTCCATCCGGGATTGCAGGTGAGACAGCTGGGTAGTTTTGCGTACTGAAGAATGCGTAATTCTTCGAATTGCGCAAACAGGGCAACATAGGTTCTAATATCCAAGTCGATTCATCTGCTTCCCTGCGGGATATCAGGACGAGTCGGGTGTAGTAAGCCTCGATCGTCCAAAACCGGCACTCTCAGGACGTGGCTGGGAGTGCCGTTTTTTTGTGAGCAACTAATGCATTTGGATGTGCCTCTTATTTACCTGGGTAGGCCAAATAGTTACACAGAATGTTACGGTCTTCGGCGTTCCTACCTCCACGAGGAGGTGTCCAGAAATGCCCTAAGTATCTTCATATCGAACGTGATAGCAGGCGTCGGATCCCGGTCGGAAACCCTGGACTCATTCTTGCATCATCATAGTTGGTACTTATGAGTTTCGCCGGCTGAACGGTGGACGCACCGTTTCCAAAGGGGCCAAGAAATTTGGCCCCTTTTTGTTTGGATTTATACAGCCAGGATGAGAAACTGCTCTCGCCGCGAAAGGAGCCGATTTTCATCCAGATCCGGACAAAAATCTGCTGGGTCAACTCCTCTGCCCGGGATTCACAGTCGAGCATTCTCAGACAGATGCCAAACACGTGCCCTACGTGTGCTCGATAAATCTTCTCAAATGCGCCTTGGTCGCCGGTTTGGGCGAGCGCAACCAGCTCCATCACATCTTCGTCTGGACAGCATGCTCCTTCCCGGTAATTCAATGTTCCTGTATTAAGACAGTAACACTGTAACGAAGGTTTGAATGCTAATGAAAAATGAGGCGCTGATGCATTTGGCGGATCTGTTCCTCCGTGAAAAAAGCGCCATAACGGCTCTCGAGCTGCAAATCTTGGATATACCACTGAGGACGCATGATCCCTTGTGAGGAGTGGGAGTTGCTTCCCAGCAGGACATGTCCGATCTCGTGGGCCACGGCCAGTCCGAGGATCCTCCCGCACGTTTGATCGCTGTCTTGGGCAATCTCCTCCAGCCGCTCTACGGAAATACTGATGTTTTGCCCTGCACACAGACCGAAGGCGTTCTTCCCGAAGCCGATTTCTTTCATGTCGATCCGCGGCATGATTTTCAGGATGACGTCATTGGCTCCGGGCTTGCTGATACATGCCGGATATTGTGATCTTTCTTCCGCGCGTCGCGCGCAGTGCAGCCAACGGATCTCGAATCCTGCCTGGCGCAGTATCGCTGCGGCTCTCCTTTGCGCAGGTTCCAGCGTGTAGGATTCTATGTTGGCATAATTGTAGATCCTGACGGTGATTTCCACGGGCTCGAGAGACGAAGTCCTCTGGGGGGCTGCTAATAGCGTGGGCTGAACACTGCGCAAAAGAACAAGGGCGGTGGGTGGCATGGTTTTGACCTCCTGGTTCAAAACTCGAAGCGCAGGAGGAAACCTGTCCCCTCGCCTTTGCCTGTTTTCCTCTCAGGTTTGCATTCCTGTCTTCACCTCCACCTGCGAAAAATCCGCCCGGCAACTATCATCAGCGGCGATTTTTTTCATGAGAACCGGGTTATATCGCCCTCTTCAGTGTCCCTTCGGTATCAGATTCGCACCCGACCATCCCGTTTCGTGACCATTCGGCCTTTCGCAACAGACCGGAATCGTTTTCAATAAAATTCCTTGTTCTGACTTGTGTTATAAATGTCCCAGCTTGAATTGAGCTTTTCAGGAATTTCATTGGTCTATGGGCGGTGTGACTGTCCCCGAAGTGACTCAATTGCTTCTGGCCTGGCGTCGGGGGCAGGAAAAGGCGCTCGATCAAATCCTGCCGCTCGTTCAGGGTGAGCTGCGCAAGCTGGCCCACGCCTATATGCGCCGGGAAGACCAAGACCATCTCCCCCAAACCACCGCCTTGCTGAATGAAGCTTACCTGCGCCTGGTGGATGCCGCCCAGGTGAACTGGGAAAACAGGGCCCACTTTTACGGGATCTGCGCGCGGCTGATGCGACAAACTCTGATGGAATATGCGCGGGCCGAGCACGCGCAGAAGCGAGGTGGCGGCGAGAAGCGTCTGAACCTGGAAGAGGCCTACATGGTGGGTTCGGGACCTGACAGGAACCTGCTGGCGCTGGACGATGCCCTGAAGGATCTCGAGAAATTTGATGCGCGTAAAGCCCGGATCGTGGAACTGCGCTACTTCGGCGGCTTGAGCGTGGACGAAACTGCGGCAGTGCTGGGAGTCGCTCCCATCACGGTCACGCGAGAATGGGATAAAGCCCGGGCCTGGTTGTACAAGGCAGTGAAGAATGACAAGTGACCGTCAACCGGTGGTCAGGACCTAGGGTCAGTCGTCAGCGTTGAGAAGGTTTTTCCTGACATCTGATACCTCTGCCTGCACGTGCCACTTTAGAACGATTTTTTGTCGATCGCACGCCTGTCACTCGCTGGCTGCCATTTCACCACCAATCACCCGCTGGTGCTTCCATGAAGCCAGATCGCTGGGTACAGATCGATAGATTGTTGGGAGAGGCGCTGGATCGGGAACCTGAGCACCGCAAGGCCTTTCTCGAAGAAGCCTGCCCAGAGGACGCAGATATCCGCAGGGAGGTTGAGGCCCTGCTCGATGCACACGAAAAAGCCGGGAGTTTCGTACAGACACCTGTCCTGGATTTGTCGGCTCCGACCATCTCCTGCCAGGAAGACCACTCCCTGAGCGGGAGGAAGCTGGGCCCGTATGAGATTCTCTCCCTCATCGGGCGAGGGGGTATGGGTGAGGTCTACAAGGCGCTGGATACTCGCCTGGGTCGGGTCGATGCGCTCAAGATCCTCCCTGTGAAATTGGCAGCTGACCCTGGCCGCCTCCGTCGGTTTGTCCGGGAGGCCAAGGCAGCGTCTCTCCTGAATCATCCCAACATTGCCACGATCTATGAAATCGGTGAATCCGACGGCATTCACTGGATCGCAATGGAGCTGGTCGAGGGGCAAACCCTGGCAGAGCGAATAAAAGAACGCCCACTGGAGGTGGAAGAAGTTCTGGACGTGAGCATTCAGGCGGCCGAAGGACTGGAGGCGGCACACAAGAAAGGAATCATTCACAGGGATATCAAGCCTGCGAACCTGATGCTCACTCCGGAGGGGCGCGTAAAGATCCTTGATTTTGGCTTAGCCAAGATAGCTCGTCCGGAAGGCAAGGCCGCTGCAACAACAGTGAGTGAGAGCCACGACTTTCCAGGAATCATAATTGGGACGGCTCGGTACATGAGCCCGGAGCAGGTTCTTGGCCATGCGGTTGATCATCGCACCG
>DASQID010000501.1:0-2995 GCA_035631775.1 Acidobacteriota bacterium | reverse complement strand
AACTACAACACGCCAATACGCCTGCGATCGACGCTTACTCCTGACGAAGTCGGGAATGATTCAAATTGGGGGCGCACCATCCTTGATCTCACGCACAATCTCGCGTGCTTGGAACTCATCCTCAGGCCGGACGAAAATTCTTTTGAATCCCTCTTGCGATACATTCGTGCGAGTGCCAATCCCATTCTCACGCAGCGATAGCGCGATCATCCAAGCTAGCCCTTTCACTTGTTCGTACCAGGGGCGTTCTTCCGCTTTCTCAGCCCAGACTTCTACACTCGCATCTTCCAGACGCCAATCGCAATTCCGGTTGTCGTGCTTGGCAAGCTCGGGACCCGCATCTGGCAATTCCATGATTTTCTGGTCCTCGTAGCTGTCTGAGAAATCGAGGCACCCTTCCTCCGCAATCGCCTTGGCCTTATCGTAAAACTCGGCGGGTACCCAAATCTCATAGCGTCGGTCCTCGTCCCGAGAAATCTGGTGCTTCCCTTCAGTGACCTCGAAAGGAATCCCCGCTGCACTTAATCTTGCACAAACATATACGCACGACTCTTGTTCATAAGAAAGCCAAACTCGTTTCCTTTGCGCTTGCGACGGAGCAATAGCGGAGGTGTATGACTCCGGGGGACGCTCAACCAAATCCACTTCGCAATCGGTGCAGCGGCTGAAACCGGCACGATATTCGGCTTTGCATTGAGGGCAAAACATGTCTAAGGGTTGAGTGTACAACACGGTTCGTCCGGGGATCCTCACCGGCCCTCACCGGACGCTTACCCGCCGGGACGAGATTCAAGATCAGCGGCCGCTTCGACACAGCCAGAGTTAGACCTACCTGGCGACTTCAGGCCAGCTGCCCCCTAACAGTCCCACCCTCGTCCAGCCCGGCCACGCATGCCCGATTGGCTGCCTGAATATCGACTATCAATATATAGATTGACGATAAACGATAAATAGATTATCGTTATTCAATAATTTGACGCGGCTCTTCCTGAAGAGCCAAGGAGAATGGTCTCATGAGCAAATCGTACCCTGACACTCTGACCCTGTCGCGGAGAGTCCTCCGCGTACTAACCAAGCTGAACCTGCTCATGGGCGCGCTAATCCTAGCGTTGCTCATAGCCAGCCTGGTGGCCGAATCGTGGGTCATGAGAGCACTTGGTGCAAGGCCCGCGCCCGGCAATTCGATGTTGTTCCTGGGCATGCGCCTGATCATGGTCATCGGCATCTGCTCGGTTCCCATTGTGCACCTCATTCTGGCGAGGCTGCTGACCATCGTCGAGACGGTCAGCGTCGGGAACCCTTTCGTTATGGCGAATGCCGTCCGCCTGAAGACGATCGCCTGGGCGATCCTCGGCCTTGAGTTGATGCATTTCACCGTTGGGGCCATCGCCGCGGGCGTATCGACGGCCGCAGCACCGCTCAACATCGGTTCGGGCTTTTCGCTGACGCGATGGCTGACGGTGCTGCTGCTCTTCGTGTTGGCGCGGGTCTTCGAGCAGGGCGCGCGCATGCGTGAAGATCTCGAAGGTACGGTCTGACCATGCCGATCATCGTGAAGGTGGACGAGATGCTTCACGAGCGTCGAATGACGCTGACAGAGCTGTCCGAGAGAATCGGAATCACGCTCGCCAACCTGTCAATCCTGAAGACCGGAAAGGCGCGCGCCGTCCGATTCTCCACACTCGAGGCCATTTGCGAAGCACTACAGTGCCAGCCAGCCGACCTGTTGGAGTTCAGACACACACAGGAGAAGGAAGCGATAGGAAGGCAACTCCAATGATGGGCCGGCTGGAGGAAACGTCGCCGCGTCTCGAGGCCAGGATGTAAAAGCACAACGGCCCGTTTAGATCGAATGTGGGAATCTTCCACGGATTCACATACACGTCGCATCCGGCTACGGCCTTCTTTACAAATGCCCTTACCATCTTGGCAACTCCAGACAACTTTCTGGCCTTCTTTGCATACTCATCGATCCAGACGCGAGCTTCCCTACCTTCGACAGTTGGCACTTCACCCACCTCTCCGTACGGCCGCAGCGTATCACGCCAAACCCAGCCACATGATTCAGAATCCCCATACTTACTTTCCCGATTTCCGCTTTTACCAGGCAGCTGATGTGACTTCGAGCAAGAACAGGTTGACGCTGTTGATCTTAAAATCACCCGCAGACGTGCCAAAGAGAACAATCCATCAGTTCTGTTTACGGCAAGCCAGGATTTGAAACCCGCAGAAACAGAGTAAGGTTGAAACAGGGGCAGGCAGCAAGAACCGCCTCCGAGGTGCGTGCGCATGGTCGAGATTAAAGGATCCGCCATCAAGGAAACGATTAACCAGATCAAGTCCCGCGCCGGCGAGGAGGCCTTCCAGAAAATCCTAGGCCTTCTGGACGAAGAAACGCGAACGATTTGCCAGAATGAAGTCTTTTCCTCCTCTTGGTACCCGTTGGATGTTTTCACCCGCTTCCTCGAAGTTGAGATCAGGGTGCTCGCGGACGGAAAGGAAGAAATGGTCACGCGCGGCTCCGAAGTGGTAATCGAAAGGCAGCTTCGTGGAATCTACAGGGCTTTTGTGAAACTTGGTTCCCCGGAATTCGTGGTCAAACGAATCGCCGCCGTTCACGCAACCTACTTTCAGGGTGTTCCGATTGAGGTGCAGTTGCAGGGACATGGCAAAGCAGTGGTCAGATACACAGGATTTGAAAAGCAGCACCGTATCATGGGATTCGCGATTATGGGATTTTTCAAAAAAGCGCTGGAGATTTCCGGAGCCACGGACGTGGTCCTCTGCTTCACCGTACCGATCGAGGAGGGCAAAGCATTTTCCGAGCTCTCGATTTCCTGGAGCTAAACCAAGCGCGGAGAGACTCCATAACGGCGTCGCATAACCGGGGTCAAACCACAGGTACGATTTGTGCGTTAATCAAGTGGATTATTTCCGAGTAGGGCGCAATCCAAGCCGAACCCTATTCAGTACTACGAAATTCACCTTATAAAGT
>DASQID010000500.1:0-9136 GCA_035631775.1 Acidobacteriota bacterium | reverse complement strand
GGCAAACGCGGTGATGATCCGCTCCTTGCCGGTCCGTGATCCGGGTCAACTGGTCCTCTTTCGCTACGAGTTCTCAGGCGACATCAGCGCCGTTCGCCGGACCCAAGTCGGCGATGACCAGACCACATTTCCCTATGCTGTTTATGAGGCGGTGCGAGGGCGTACGCGGACTCTGTCCGGCGTGGTCGCGTTCGTGCCGCTGGGGCTGAATCAACAAAGTCTGACAGTGCAGACCGAGGGCCAATCGATCGTAGCCGGCGGAGAGATGGTGAGCGGCAACTACTTTCAGGTGCTCGGCGTGTCGCCGATTCTGGGCCGAGTCATCGTCGACGACGACTTGAGGCCTGGGGCACCCAACGTGGCCGTGATCAGTCACCAATTCTGGCTGCGCGAGTTTGGCGGCGACCCATCGGTCGTGGGCAGGAGCATTACAGTGAATCGTTTGCCGTTCATGGTTGCAGGCGTGATGCCTCGCGAGTTTTTCGGGGTCAATCCTGCAGTGCCGCCGGATCTTTGGATCTCGTTGCGTGACATGCCGGTCCTGAAGCCGTGGGGAAGGTTGCGTCCCGGGCCGGGAGGGGTTTCGCCATTTGCCGATACACGCTACTGGTGGTGTCTGATGATAGGCCGGGAGCAACCGGGCATGAGCCAGCGACAGGTTCTAGCCGAAGTCGATGTCCTGTTTCGCGAGACCATAAGCGAGGGCTTGAAAGAAAGACCCGGCGCCAATAGCCTGCCGCACCTTGCGCTCACGTCCGCGCGGCACGGTCTCGACGGCCTGCGCCGGAGCCTCTCGGTGCCGCTGCGCATCCTCATCGCCTCGGTGTCGCTGGTGCTTCTCATTGCCTGCGCCAACGTGGCGACACTGCTGCTGGCGCGCGCCTGGTCGCGGGAGAGGGAAGTAGGTGCGCGCCTGGCCTTGGGGGCATCGCGTTGCCGACTCGTGCAGCAGTTCCTTACCGAAAGTATGCTGCTCTCACTCTGCGGCGGGGCAGCGGGATTGCTGCTATCACTATGGGGAAGCGAGGCCCTCGTGCCGATGCTGGCCGCCGCGGGCCAACCGATCCCGTTGGGTGTGCAGCCGGATCTGACGGTGTTTGCATTTGCCGCGGCCATTTCGCTTCTAACGGGTATCCTCTTCGGACTGGTTCCTGCGCTGGGCGCAACGCGAGTAAACCTGATGCCGCAACTCATGAAGAGCAGCGGCCGCGGCTGTTCCCGCTTCATACTCTCAAAAATCCTGGTGAGCGGACAAGCCGCCCTGTCGGTTTTCCTGCTGTTCGGAGCCCTGCTTTTCGTCCGCACCTTCCTGAATCTCGAAAACCAGGACCTCGGCTTCAATCGACACAACTTGCTGCTATTCGAGATCGACCCGCGACGCGGCGGTGCAAGCATCGATCAGACTGTTGCCATCTATGATCGGGCGCTTGGAAAGATACAGGCCCTGCCCGGCGTACAGTCGGCTTCGATTTCGGCCGCCGCGTTGTTGTCGGGCTTTACCGATGGCGGGCCGGTATCAATTGAGGTGCCTCAGGAATCATCCGAGGGGACGAGGGATGTGTACTTTAACATTGTCGGCCCGGATTTCCTCGAGACGATGGGCATCCCGGTCCTTGTCGGCCGAGGAATTGACTGGCGCGACATCAGCCTCCGCAATCGAGTCGCTGTGGTCAATGAAGCCGTGGCGCGGCTTCTTTTCCCCAACGAGGATCCGCTCGGTCGCCGCTTCAGCTTTGAAATTCCTTTTGATTCCCGTAATGCCTTCGAGATAGTCGGGGTGGTGAAGAATGCAAAATATGGCGGCATCCGCCCCGAGCCCCCGCCGACCGCATATCTTCCATACAGCACTCTGCCGGAGCGAATTGCCCGGATGTGTTTCGGAGTTCGTACCACCGGGGATCCTCTATTGATGGTCCCAGCCGTTCGTGATGCCATGAGAAGCGTCGCGCCGGCATTGCCTATGATCGACATCAGGACACAGGGAGACCAGATCAATCGCGCGCTCGAACAGGAGCGAATGCTAGCGGGGCTGTCCAGCCTCTTTGGCGTGCTGGCACTTCTGCTGGTTTTCGTGGGTGTCTACGGGACGCTTGCATACGCGGTAACGCGGCGCACTGGCGAGATTGGCATCCGCATGGCATTGGGCGCATCACCGTCCCTGGTGTCGTGGATGCTCCTCAGGGAAGCACTATTGCTGGCAGGTTGCGGTCTCGTGGTCGGTCTACCGGTGGCCCTGGCGTCGGCGCGGCTGGTAGCCAGCCGGTTCTTTGGTGTGGCGGCTCACGATGGCTGGACCATTTTGACAACATCGATGGTCCTGTCGGTGGCGGCCATCCTGGCTGGATTCCTGCCTGCGAACCGCGCATCGCACATCGACCCGATCCAGGCTCTGCGCTACGAATGAGTTGGGGACGTCCGAGCCGTTCAGCCCCTGCAGTTTTTCAACCGATAGCCGAGGATTGACCGCGCGCGCGGATTTGAACTCATGACCCTCGTTGGGTCCTGGAGAAGATCTTCACGCGGCGGGTCAAGAGCCCCGGCCTTATTACTAAACGATTCAAAGATCGCGACCGCAAGGATTTACAAATCCCTAACATCATTTAACGCGCACGTCACACAACAGTAAATGGGTTAGTGTATTCTTTATTTATTCCTCCGCAGGTTTCGGGAAGGTTGGGAATAGAGCCACTGACAAGTCGTGGAGAGCTACATGCGACTCTGGTCCAAAAATCTCTGGAGCGGAAATAAGCGGTTCCGGCTCCTGCTGACGCTGGAACTAGCGGTCATGCTTCCGGCGGCCGCGCTGATATACGTCAATTTTAATCACCTGAAGTCCATCGAGCGCGACAAGGTTCTGGAGGCGGCGATCAACCGGAACTTCGAAGAGATGCTGGCGATCTCGGAGAAGAAGATCAATCACAAGGCTTACACGATGCTGGATGACGTGCGGGATAATTTTCCGTCTCCGGACGGCGGCACGGAGTCGGACATGAAGACAAGGCTGGACATGGTCTTGTCGAAGTCTCCATGGCTGTCGCACGTGCTCATATTTGATGAGAATGGCTTACTGCTGCGTACTCAGCCACAGGGGACCAATGACCGCAACCTCTGCGAGGAGCATGAATTCTTGTCCAAAGCGTTCCGCGGATGGCTCGAGGTGGAAGCCAAGCTGATCCTGGAGGGGCTTCACAAGAAGAGCCGGCCGTTCTTGTACGACGGCTTTGAGGTCAAGAGGGCCGGCGGCTACGCTTTTATGACGACGGCTCTGTTCTCATTGCCGGGTCTCTCCCACGACCGGCTTGTCCTGGGAGGAGCTTCCTTCGAGCCTGATTACCTGAAACAAACCTTCTTTCCCCAAATGCTCGAGGAACTCGTCGCCTGGAAGTCGAAGGATGAAGGGGGAAATCGATTGGCGATGGAGGTTATTCCCGCGGACAACGAGGGCGGGCATGGGGAGAAGGTCTTTGCGGCTTCTGTCGGCTGGGGGGAGGGAAAGCCCGAGGTTTCACGCAACTTCGGCGATGTGTTCCGCGGCCTGGCGCTGGGGATCAAGTACCAGAACACGAGCGCGGAAGCGCTTGGCCGTGCGTGGATTCAGCACAGTTTTCTCATTCTCGGTGTTCTCTCCCTGCTTCTGGTCGCCGGCCTGGCGCTTACTTACCGCAGCGTAAGCAAGGAGGTGGAGTTGGCCCGCCTCAAGTCCGACTTCGTCTCCAACGTGTCGCACGAACTGCGTACGCCATTGTCCCTGATCCGGCTTTACGCGGAGACACTCGAGCTCGGGCGCATCAAGACTCAGGAAAAAGCGGAGGAATACTACCGCATCGTCCGGGAAGAGAGCGAGCGGCTGAGCGCATTGATCAACAACATCCTCGATTTTTCACGCATCGAGGCAGGACGCAAGGAGTACGACTTCCGCAGGACCGACATTGCCGAACTTGTCAGCAACACGCTCGACGCGTATCGCTTTCAAATCGAGCAACAGGGCTTCGTATTGGAGCAGAGTATCGACTCAAACCTCCCGCCCGTGCGTGTGGACCGGGAGGCCATCGCGCGCTCGCTTGTCAACCTGATCAACAACGCGCTGAAGTACTCCGCCGATGACAAGTTCCTGGGAGTGAGGCTTTACCGCTCAGACGGCCTTATAAAACTCGAGGTGGTGGATCGCGGCATCGGGATAGCACGAGGTGAGCAATCGAAAATCTTCGAGAAATTCTATCGTGCCGGCGACCCCCTGGTGCACAACACGAAGGGAAGCGGTCTGGGCCTATCGCTGGTCCGACACATCGCGCATGCGCACGGCGGAGAGGTGGAGGTGGAAAGCGCTCCGGGGAGAGGGAGCAAGTTCACCTTCTTCCTGCCTCTCGAGACCGGCACGCAGGAGACAGCCGATGAATTGGCGTGAGGATAACGACATGATGAAAACCAAAGCGGACATCACCGCGCAACCAAACGGTCGTGCGAGCGACGCGCAAATCTGCCTTTCCAGGACGGTGCAAAGGAGCGACTCTGATGCGCACTCTGAAAGGAAAACCCGCATCTTGATCATCGAGGACGAGCCTGCCATGGTAGCCGGCCTGCGCGACAATTTCGAGTATGAGGGCTACGAGGTGATCAGCGCCGGAGACGGTGAGGCAGGGTTGGATCGCGTCTTGGCGGATGATCCCGGTCTCGTGGTACTGGACGTGATGATGCCGCGCTTGAGCGGTCTCGAAGTCTGCAAGAGGATCAAGGCCAAACGGCCGTCCGTGCCCATCATCATGCTGACCGCGCGCGGACAGGAGATCGACAAGGTTGTGGGCCTCGAGTTGGGAGCCGACGATTACGTCACCAAGCCATTTTCCATTCGCGAACTGATGGCACGGGTGAAAGCGGTACTTCGACGGGCTTCGCCGCAGGCGCGGGTTCCCGAGGTCTATCGATTTAGTGATGTCGAGGTCAACCTCCGCGGCAACGAAGTGCGGCGGGCGGGGAAGCCCGTCGCACTCTCGACAAAGGAGTTCGCGTTGCTGGCTTACTTCATTTCCCATCCGGCGGAGACGCTCAGCCGGGATCGTCTGCTGGAGGCGGTGTGGGGTTACGAGAACTATCCCAACACGCGCACCGTCGACACACACATCGTTCACCTCAGGCAGAAGCTCGAACCCAATCCTGAAGAGCCACGGTACATCCTTACCGTGCACGGGAGCGGATACAAGTTCGCCGAGTGAGGTCAGCGACTTATGAGACATTCGGGACTTTCGGCAAGGCGGGTGGTCGATATACGGGCAGTTCCACCGCAACGTAGTGATCCGGGCAGTCGGGCGCGCTGCCGTGAACTGGAGCGGAAGATTGCGGCACTGCAGGTGGAGTACACGCACCTCCAAAGCGCAATCTTTGAAGGCGCCCAGCTGCACCGCCGGCTGTGCGCTCCACACCTGGTGCACCAGGGCGGCTTCGCGATCGCCAGCGAGATCTTCGCGGTGCGTTCCCTGCCCGGCGACTTCTTCACCATTATCAAAGCCAAGGCCGGCGACGGCATCGTCCTTGCCCTGGGGGATATCTGCGGCAAGGGTCTGACAGCAGCCATGTGGGCAACCTATCTGGTCGGGCTGGTTGGTGCTCACGCTACGACAAGTCTTGATCCACAAGTGATCGTCACCGGCGTGAACCTCGAGGTCTGCCGCATGTCATCCGTCGCGCCGCAGGCCACCCTGTTCCTCGCGCGCCTTGATACGGCTACCGGCAGGCTCGATTACTGTAACGCCGGACATCCACCCTCGTTGCTCTTGCGTGCGGACGGGCAGCTTGAGACACTCTCCGAAGGTGGAACGCTGCTCGGGGCGATGCCCGAGGCTTCATATGACACGGGACGGGTGGCCTTGCACGCAGGCGACGTGCTGCTGGCGTACTCCGACGGCGTCCTGGAGGCGCGCAACAAGGCAGACGAGGAGTTCGGCTACGAGCGCATCGAGACGCAACTGCACCTCGCACGAAGCGTTTCTGCCGATGCAATCTTGTTCTCGGTGTTGGGTGCGGTTCAGGATTTTGCCTCGCCTCGACCTCTGGTTGACGACACGTCGCTGGTCGTCATACGGCACATCGCGAATTAGTGTCTGTCGCGAAATTACTTAGTTGCACAGAAAGCGCCCCGAAGGTGTACCAGCCGGTAGCCCCGTGTGTGGGGATTCAAGATTGAAGATTAACGATTGTCGATTGAACGTCCGGCAGGTCTTTCAATCGTCAATCGTCAGTTTCCCCACGGTCGAGCGGAAAGATGCGCACGCCTCGCCGCTTGGTCCAAAAAGAGATGCCCCACTGGAGCATCACGAGCAATCGGTTGGCAAAGCCAATCAGAAAATAGATGTGTATCCCTATCCATAACAACCACGCCAACGGGCCGGAGAAGCGAAATGGCCTTAAATCGGCAACCGCGAATGTGCGCCCCACGATCGCCAAACTACCCTTGTCCCAATAGCAGAAGGGTGCGGGAGGTTTCCTCCCTAGCATCCTGCGCCAGATAACAGACGCAACGTACTTGCCTTCTTGTATGGCCGGCTGCGCAACACCGGGCAAAAGCTCGGGCTGATCGCTCCTCAGGCCGAACAGATTCCGACTGTGTGCTACGACCGCCGCGGTATCACCAATCGCGAATATGTTATTGTGCCCCGGTACCGAGAGGTCCGGATTTACTCTCACTCTCCCGGCCCGATCAAGCTCAGCATTCAGCCATTGCCCCGCGGGA
Source organism: Acidobacteriota bacterium (assembly GCA_035631775.1). Classification (GTDB taxonomy): domain Bacteria; phylum Acidobacteriota; class UBA6911; order UBA6911; family UBA6911; genus DASQID01. The sequence continues at coordinate 2,412 of DASQID010000500.1, read as the reverse complement.
GAGGCGACAACTCCAGCAGACCACAGGACTGTTGGGCTCCTGACGCGTTGCCCATTGACCACTGCACCTCCGGAATCGACTTGTTCGACTTTGGAGTTTGTCCAGACGTCGACGCCAAGCCGCTTTAAATGGTCCTCCGCTTTCTTCGACAGTGTCTCAGGGTAAGTGGGCAAGATTCGAGTTCCCGCTTCACAGAGGATTATGTGTGCCTTGCTCGGATCGATGTGTCGAAAATCGCCTCTCAACGCGAGTCTTGCCATCTCAGCAATAGTGCCTGCCATTTCGACGCCGGCGGTTCCGCCACCCACGAGGACGAATCTCAACAATCCCTTGACCTCCTCGGAAGAGGCATTGCCGTTGGCGGCAAGACGCTCGGCTCTCTCGAACGCCAGCAGGATCTTGCCCCGTATCCGGTCCGCCTCGTCAACGGAGTCCAATCCGGGGGCAACATCCTTCCACTCTTCGTGGCCGAAGTAGTTGTAATTGATGCCGGTTGCCAGAATGAGGTAATCGTAATGCAACCGGCCATCGATTGTTCGGACCAGTTGATTGGGTATATCGACACCAGTCACTGCGGCCATTTGCACGTCTGCATTCTTCTGCTTGCGCAATATTGATCGAATGGGTGCCGCTATTTCATCGGCAGACAACAGGCCTGTCGCCACTTGGTACAGCATCGGGCGGAACAGATGGTAGTTGTGCCTGTCGACTATGGTGACTTGGACAGGAGCACGAGCCAATCCTCTCGCAGCATAGAGTCCACCGAACCCGCCGCCAACAATGACAACGCGCGGTACGTAGCCGGTCCTCATAACGGACGTTTCGCCGTATTGAGTCATTCGCAAGTCTCTGGTGAGAGTATGACGTGAGATAGTGACAAATGAAAGCCGCCACAACCAAAAGGGCGATTCAGAAAACTCCAGCTGAGCTTGCCGGGACTGTTCCGGCTTAAGGGCTGGCGCAAGAATAAATTCACATTTTGGCGCGAGCACCGTCGCGCCTGCCCGCCCGACGCCGCGCCCTTTCAGGCTGCGGCCCGCAGGCCCGCTGGCTTTGTTGCTCGCTCCTCACATACCAGCCCGGGTATAGCTCGTCGCTCGCGCCTCGCCAGCGGGCCTGGGAGCCAGCAGCAAAATGTGAAGTTATTCTTGCGCCAGCCCTAAGTACTCATCCTATAGTAGTTAAAGATCTTGCGACCAACCATCTGGGAGAGTACCATCGGCTCAAAAGTCTGGGTGTTAGTGGAGAGCACGATGATTCTGAAAGAGTCCACCGCCCTACCGGGAGATCTATCATGGAAGGGAAGGCACGTACGTGTCCAAATTGCGGCTGTGAGTTGTCAGCCGAGGCATTGCGGTATCGGTGCTGGTGCTGCAACAAGACCTACTCACAATCCGAAACAATGGCGTTTACGAAACCGGGTTCCGATCAGAGCAAAGCGTTGAGCAGCAGACACGACATGAATCACTCAGCGTCGAGTTCCTAGCGAGCGCAGGCACATATTCAGATTGTTTCCGGCTACGAGCATGGTACATGTGGACAACATTGCGTTGCTTTGCTCGTGAATCGTTCGATAACGGTAAATTTATGGGCGATTCTTATTGAGGAATTCCCTCACAAAGGGATCACCCTCAACGATCAGGCACAACTTCACTCCCTCTAATCACCGAAATCGACAAAGCAGATACCTCGGGAAAGGACCTCCCTCAGGCTATTCGTATATGAGGTCTCCACGCGACTCAGCGGATCTATTCTCGAGTCCCAAGGGCTTACTGCGGGAAACAACAAATCCTATCGCCAAGACGACGGACAGCCGAAGTAGATACATAGGGAGACGCGGGAAATTGCCATGGGAAAATTGACTCCCGACACCGAGGTTCGCCAAGCTCTATCTACGGTAGGACAATATCTCTCCGACACGATAGCACCGCTGCCCGCTGGGTCGAGGAGGATGTCCTCGTCGTAGAATAGGGGGCATTCCGCATTGGGCAGTGGCGCCCGGATGTCGCGCAGCCACGGGCACGCCTTCCCGTAATACTCCATGAACATGTTCCCCAGGAATCGGCCCGCAGGCAGGCTCGGATGCGTGGTGAAAAACCCGCGGCGAGTTATCTCAGGTTGGCAGAGACGGGCACGGCGCCAGGTGAGGGAGCAAGTTGTCTCGTGTCGGGCATCTGCGGCTTGCCGTATGCATCGTAACGCCTCGGCTGGTAGCTGGTCTTGGCGCGAGGGGGCTTGAACTCGAGCCCACGCTCCGTGTTGAGCTGTCGTGTCAGATCCAGATCGACCTGTGAGTAGTCTATCGAATACTGTTTTCCCTCTCGTGACATGTAGTGGAAGACGGATCCCTCCAGCCAATAATCGGTAACGGCGAGAATTGTGTCGTTCTTGAGAGCGATCAGCCAGTAGTGC
>DASQID010000499.1:0-2844 GCA_035631775.1 Acidobacteriota bacterium | reverse complement strand
AATCACCGCCAGCGAATACGTCCTTACACGTACGGAGAAACTGACTTTCGAGCCGTCGCTCTTCATCCCGGTCGTTTGATGTCCGGGCGCATCCGGAGAATAGATCTGGATTCCTTTGGCACCCTGGCCCTCCGGAATCCGACAAGTTACTTCGACAGGCTCCAGGGTAAGCGCCTTCTTCGCATTGTAGTTCACGAGGTGCACTATTTTCCGCCGCTTTTCGGGCTGCGTGACCACGTTCGCCACCATGTACGCAGATCCGCTTATCTCCACTGGGATATCGCCCCGGGCGGCCCAGCGCACACCATCAGTAATGTCCCGCGCATTTTTCGGCAGCTTCCAGTAACGTGAATCGACCTGGAAGTATTTGCCGAACTCCGGAAGCGGGCCGTCGAATTGCACCGCCGGAATATAAACCACGCGGCCCTTCTCATACTCCTTGTGCGACGCGGTGCCTCCGAGTGCGACCGGTACTACCTCCTCTTCGTAGTCCCGCGCCGCAGGTTGCGCGTCGACCAGTCCCTTCAAACCCGGCACGACACGCAGCCTCCGCCACTGGTCATAGCGGCCTGCCTGCCCCGTCGCAACCAGCCCTCCGCCGGCGGCAACAAATTTCCGGACGGCGGCCAGCTGCGGATCGCTGAGGCATTCCGTCTCAGGCAAGACCAGCACTTTGTACCTCGAAAGGCTCTCCATGTGTTCGTCAAAGATGAGGTCAAACGGAATATGCCCCTGGATCAATGCCTGCTCGACCAGGATTGTCGAAAGCTGAACATTTCGCTGGTTGTACGTGATCGACGGGTACGAGCGCAGCACCGCCACTGTCGCGACATCCTGTGATCCGGCGAACAACTCGCGGTTCTCGCGATAAAAAGAGACATAGCGCAGCATCTCGGGAAGCAGGGGAGCATTGCCTGCGAATCCAATGGTCTGATTGAACGCCAGCGCCTCGGCCATGGCGACGGGATTCTCCGAGATGTAGGTCATCAGCACGTTCCGATATGTCCGGGCGAGCTTATAGCTCCGGATATGTGACAGCAGGCGGCCGGCGGCGCCGACGCCCGGCTCGATCGATTCCTCAGTCCAGAAAGCCTGGGTCCACTTGAGGAGGCGCGTGTGATCGATCCCCGCCTCCCAGGCGCGGTTGCCGCCGGTGATGCCGTGCGGATTTATCTCGATGACCACCTCGGGATTCATCGATTTGGCATAGACCGCCATCTGCCGCAACGCATCCGCCATCACCTGACAGCGGTAATCGATCCACTCCTGTATGGCGGGATCGAAGATGACCTGCATCCGTGCCGGCGGATTCGGCTCGTTCCATTCGGGCGGGTTGACGAAATCGACGTTCTCGAACCCGAAGCGCTCCTTCCGCTGCGCCGGCGTGTACTTGTGATTCAGGTACGCGCGGAATCCGCGCGTGCATGCCTCGTCGTGACAGGAGTCGGGCTCGGGATTCAGGTCGAAGTTGTCGAAATGGATGAAGTCGGTCTTAACCTCTTCGACCGCGTATCGGACCACCTTTTTGAGATAATCGAGATACTCCTGGTTCGCAAAGCAGGGTCGGTAGCGGTAGGACTGCTGATACCCGTATGTCAACATGATGGGCCGGCCGCGCGCATCTCTTTGAATCCAATTCTGGGCGCGCGGCTCCTCGGCGAAAAAGGTCTCGTACATCATGCTGTTCCACTGGATGTAGGTGTCGACCTTCAAGCCGAGACGGCGGGCAATTTCCGCCGTGCGTTTCGTTTGTTCCATTTCAGGCATTTCCGCGGCCATGCCGAAGCCTTTGTAGAGATGGGTGTGGAAAACTTCGATCCCCTGCGCCTTGAGCCGGCGCAGCGTGTCTTCGCTCTCGGCGCGTTCATTCTGTTCACGCGCATCGAGTCGTTCGCCACCCCGGCGGATGACGAAAATCGTGGGCTCGTGTGTACCTCCCGCATCGATGAGCCCGTCCTCGATCCATTTCGCCCTGGGGACGTCCTGCGCCTTCGCGCTCCCCACAATCGCAACGAGGATAGCCAGCACACGGATTTTCATGACACTCACCCCAAGAGGCGGAGATACTGATCCGCCGTGGTCGTTTCTCCCTCTGCCCCGGCAATCGTAAACCGGCCCGCGGCTCCCGCGAGGGAATAGGCCAGCCGCGTGAACTCGTACGCCTCCTGCGCCGTCGTGGTGTCCACTACCTCTTTCATCGGATTGACCGGAGCGAGCAAAGTCAAGCGCCGGTCCGCTATCGAGGCGGCGACGTGAGGCAGGTCAAACGACGTCAGGATGTCCCGGACGAAAGCGCCGGCACTGTGCAGGTAACGGTCGCTCCTGGTGAGGCTCGCGTACGTGATCAGCCCACGTTCAGCCACCACCGCGCGGATGCGCGAGTCGAGTGCGGCCGCGAAAAGCACCCACAAGGCACCCGCGCCCTTGCCGATCGCGTCAACTCCGGACCGGTCGACGCCCGGGCGACTGAGTGCGTAATCGACGCTGCGCATCACATCGTAGACTCTCATGCCGAAAAGGCATCTGTCCATGTACCAGGCCATGTAAGCAGCGGCGGTCTCGACGCTGAAGAGGTGTGCGTACCTGCTGCCGTCCAAATCCTGGCAGTGCGGCGGAGCCGTATCACCGATACCGCGGACATCAATTGCTACGACCACGCGTCCTTCTTGCGCCAGCCGTTCCAGCAGACCGAACTCCATCCCATCTTCTTCCTTGCCTGCAGCGGAGGCGAAAAGAATGGCGCGTTCTGAGGCTCGCCGATTGGGCAGGAACACCCAGGTGGGAATGTAGATCCCCGGTTCGGATAGAAACTCGACCTTCTCCACGTCGTAGCCTTTGCGTGGC
>DASQID010000498.1:0-5055 GCA_035631775.1 Acidobacteriota bacterium | reverse complement strand
CGGCCGTCCGGTCTTTCCCTTTCGCTCCTTCAGCCGGTCGAACAACGCCTCGGCTTCGGCCCGGTCGACCGCCGCGAAGTCCAGGCTCCGCTGGTAGGCCACGGGCGATTTCACGGCCACGAATTTCTTTTCTTTGGCCTGAGCGAAGGCCTTATCCAGCGCATCCTCCCAATCCGTCAATGTGTTGATGACGACGCCTTGGCTCGGCTCCACAATCCTTGCGCCTTCGGGGAAGACAAGAAACTGTTCCAACTGGATCACGGCGCGGAACAGATCCGGATTCAGCGCGGTACCCGCGGCCCCGACATCGCATATGGCCATGTCGATGCCTGCCTTCTTCCTCAGCACCGCTTCGTACCAGCCGGGCTGATTGGATTCTTTGACTTTCCGGGAGATCTCCCGGTAAGTGGACTCTGAGATGTCGCTGATGCCGTAAAGGTCCCGAATCGCCCTCAGCAGATTCCGCCCGTAGGGGTCGTGCGGACGTTGTCCCAATATGGCGCGATGGCCTGCGACTTTTTCTCGAGTGGGACGGATGGGTCTGCCAGAAGGCGCTCCATGGTACCCCTGTCCATCCCGTCGGCCCACATGTCCGACGAGACGTAGTGGAGCAGCGTGAAGAGCGATTGCTCCTGCTTGACCCGGTTATCGGGCGAAAGGTGTTCGTGAGTGTCAATCAGCCGGATGCTCTGCACGCCGGCTCGGATTCGAGCCCGGACTGAGGCCTCATCGGAGGCGAACAGGAGCGCCGAAAAGGCCGGCAGAGCCAGGAGAAATAAGTGAGTCGGTCGTATCATGTAGGGGTCCTCCCAAGCAAACTCATTTCTTCTTCGAGGTTCTTGGCGTGCTTTGTGTCTTGGCGGGGAGCTTCTAAAGGCCAACCGCAAAGAACGCTAATGATCGCGATCCTTCCGCAGCCTGAGTATACACAATTTGTCGCACCCAGTCTTTGCGGTAAGCTTTTGAAATATCAAGGCGCAAAGAACGCGAAGAAAAGGCGAAGAAGGGAGCGAGGGATGCCCGGGAAAGCCGCGATACTGCTTGCCGGCGTGATTGCGTTCGCCGGTTCGACACAGGCGTCAAAGGGACCGTCCGGAGCCTCGGAATCGGAAGCCAGGGCGGTGGCCATCGTCGCATTTACCGAAGGGCCTACTGCGGACGCCGAGGGGAATGTCTACTTCTCGGAAATGCAGAGCGCGCGGATCCTGAAATACTCGCCCGGGAAAGGTGTCTCCACTTTCCGGCAGAACAGCCACGGTTCCAATGGACTGATCTTCGACAGCCAGTGGCGCCTGGTGGCCTGCGAGAGCAACCCGCCGCGCGTGACCCGAACCGATCTCCAGACCGGCCGCGTCGAGGTCCTCGCGGAGAGCTGGGACGGGAAGCCGCTCGTGGGCCCGAACGACGTTACTTTCGACGGCAAGGGACGCCTCTACTTCACCGATCTTCCCGGCGGCTCCGTCTACCGTATCGATCCAGACGGAAAGCTCAACCGCATCCTCTCCGCGCCCGCGATTGAGCGTCCCAACGGCATTGTCATCTCTCCCGATGACCGCACCCTGTACCATGTCGAGGCAAATCAGGCCCAGGGCGGCGCGCGCATGATCCGCGCCTATGATCTTGCCGGTGACGGGACCGTGAGCAACATGAGGGTGTTCCACAACTTCTATCCCGGCCGGAGTGCGGACGGCCTCTGCATCGACACTCAGGGAAATGTTTACGCCGCCGCAGGACTCAACGCGCCGCGCGGCACCAGCGAGACGCTGGACACGCGGCCTGGGATGCACGTGTTTTCGCCGCAGGGCAAACTGCTGCATTACTATCCGATCCACGAGGACACCATTACAAACTGCGCGTTTGGCGGCCCCGATATGAAGACCCTTTACGTGACAGCAGGGAAAACACTCTTCGAAATTCGCGCCGAAGTGGTGGGAACAAGGCGGTAAGGGCCACGGATTACGCGGATTACACTGACTCAAAGTGCATGGCGGATGATGGTCCATGGATCCGGATCCGACATGATTCGTGGGATCGGTGGAATTCGCGGCCTTCTCGTTTAGGATGAACGTGCAAAGGAGAAACGCATGAGAAACCTCTTCCTGGGATTGATGCTGGTATTGACCGCGACAACCGGCGCCGTGACGCCGAAAAAGATCTACCCCTACCGCTGGGTGCGCGTCGGCGCAGGGCTGAGAAACGCTGCGGATGTCGAGAAGGTTCGGAAAATCGCGGAGACCGCCGCGCAACACGGCTTGAACGGGATTCTGCTTTCCGCCGGGTTGGACTCCCTCGATCTGCAGCCCCCGCAATATCACGCGAACCTGAAGGAGGTGCGCGAAATCTGTCGGAAATTGCAGCTGGACATCATTCCCTCCTTTCTGTCCACAGGCTATGGCGGGGCAGTCCTGGCACACGACAAGAATCTCGCCGCAGGCCTGCCGGTAAGGGATGCACTTTTCGTGGTCAAGGGAGGGGAGGCGCGCTTGCAGCCCGACCCGGCCGTGTCCATGGTGAACGGCGGGTTTGAAGATGCCGCCCCCACCAACGGCTTCAGCTGTACCGGCCGCCCGGGGGAGTTTGTGGCCCCGGACCGTGCCACCCACGCCGAAGGCGCCGCTTCACTGCGGTTCGAGAATTTCCGGAAAGCGCCGGAACAGACCATCAGCATCCGTCAATCCGTCGCGGTGGCGCCCCATCGCTGCTACCGCCTGAGCTGTTCCGTCAAAGCTGCGGACCTCCGCCCCTCCGATCCCTTCGGAGACAGCAATTTCCAGCTCAAGGTGCTGGGCGGAGCTGAAAAGCGCCCGCTGCAGTTCGAGAATCCGAAACTCGCGCCGAACGATGACTGGCACTGGGTCGCCGTCGGCTTCAATACCTGGGGATATGACACGGTGGAGATCGTCGCGTCGGTTTCAGGCGGCGGTGACGGGCGATTCTGGATAGACGACCTGAAGCTCGAAGAGGTGGGACTGGTGAACGTCCTGCGCCGGCCCGGCACCCCTGTTGCCGTGAAAGGGGATTCGAACGGGCTGCTCTATACGGAAGGCAAGGACTATGCGGAAGTTGCCGACCCGGCCATCGATTTCCATTATAGCCACGATGGTCCCGCCATACCGATCACTCCGGGGAGCCGGATCAGCGAAGGCGAGCACCTGCGCGTCAGCTACTACCACGGCACCTTCATCTATAGCGACCAGGTTCCGATCTGCATGTCGGAACCGAAGCTCTACCAGATCTGGGAAAAACAGATTCGCCTGGTTCACGAAGCCCTCGCGCCACGGTACTACATGCTGAACATGGACGAACTTCGCGCCGGCGGATCCTGCGAGGCGTGCAAGAAGCGGGAGATGACCATGGGGCAGATTCTGGGTGATACGCTGACCCGGCAATTCAACCTGATCAGGACGGCAAGTCCGAAAGCCGAAGTCTTCGTCTGGTCCGACATGCTGGATCCGAACCACAACGCCAGGCCCGACCGCAAGTGGTACTACCTCGCGGAGGGCACATACACCAACTCCTGGAAATACATTCCGAAGGAACTCAATATCGTCTGCTGGTATTTCGAGGTCCGCGCGGCCAGCTTGAAGCATTTCTCCAGCCTCGGCTTCAAGACCATGGCAGGAGCCTATTACGATGCGGACAACCTGGACAATCCGAAGGGGTGGCTTGCGGCCCTGGACGAAACCCCCGGAGCCTCCGGGATCCTCTACACTACCTGGTTGAACAAATATGATCTGCTGGGCGGCTTCGGCGACCTTGTGTCCAGGCGGGTGGAGTAGCTCCGGCTTTGTCGTTGTACGCAAGAGCGAAATGAAACACCGAAAATACCTGGGAATTGAGTTCGATCCCGTTCAACCTGAGAGCGCATTTCTGGCTGGGGAGATATTCAGGAAATACAGCCGGCAGGGTGGTTCCCGGGACCACTTGATCCCTGATTTTCTTGTCGGAGCACATGCCACGAAGCAGGCCGATCGTCTGGCGGCCCGTGACCGCGGATATCTGCGACGCTACTTCCCGGCGCGCGTGGTGTTCAGCATGAAGCCGACCAAAACAGGACCGGCAACGGTTGCCGTATTTGATGACACGTGCGGCAACCTCATACAGCTGTATCAGGTCTGAGCACGTCCGGGATCAACAGGGCGGAGTTTTTCAAAGCGACGTCCGGCTTGATGCTTTCCACTACCTTGACGGGGCGGGTTTGGCGGGCAGCATGTTTCGGATCGCCGCAATGCGCCAGCCGTCCGGGCTGCGGATTACCACCAGAGTGGTCCACATCCTGCGGGCCGCACCCCCTGCGAGGCCGGTAAGCTCGTAGCGCCCGTCCGCGAGCGCCACTCCCGGCGCGAGGAATCGAACAGACTCCACCGCAATCGTTCGCTTGCCGCCTGTGTTCTGGGAACTGGCCATCGTGCCCCGCACAACTTCTCCCCGGCCCCGGCGCCACTCGCCGGTCGACACGAGCTGGTCGGCGTCCGCCGTGAAGAGGGCCTCGATTGCATGCGCGTCCACGCGCTCACGCGCATCCATGTACTTCCGCACAACCTCGCGAACCGCCGCCTCATCACCTGCCGGAGCCTGAGCAAACAAGGACAGGGCGAGGAAAACACCCGCCACACATTCGGCTAGTACAGGCATCGCTGAACCTCCAGAGATTTTCCTGCTGATGCCGTGTCAGTGTACCGCAAGATCCCGGCTGCGAACATGCGTCCCATGGCGATATGTGTTCAGGATCGATTTGCATCGCAGAAATCCAATCGTATAATTTCAGGCAAATCCTCGGGTAATTCGATTAAGGTAAACCACCGCCCCTGGCGGTGAGACTCGAAAGGGCTCTGCCATTCCGGCGTTCGTTGGACAAGATGGGACATGGTAATGCAGGGATCAACCATAACAGCAAGCCCGCGCCCTGGAAGGGCACACAGCCAGTAGCCCCGGGCAAGCGCAGCGCAGCCCGGGGTTGGGAATTGAGGAAGTCGACAGCACTGGAGGGCGACAGAAAGGGCGGTCGTGTTCAGGCGGTCTGACGCCCCTTCCGGTGCTTATGTCGAGTGTGAC
>DASQID010000497.1:0-2856 GCA_035631775.1 Acidobacteriota bacterium | reverse complement strand
GTTGCAGGTAGCAAGTTCACAACTCGTCAAGGAGCGACATGGTGATTTTTCGCCCTAACCCTTGTGAGAGACTCTGCCACATCTGCTAGTCTGAAGGAACCCGGCAAAAACAACCTGAACACGGTGCCCGCAAGACCCTCGGCGCGGCCTTGCTGTGTTGAGAGGCGCTGAATGAACACTTTCACTTCCTTTGACGGAAACCGGATCGCCTATCTTGACGAGGGTGAAGGACCGACCGTCATCCTGCTGCATGGATTTGGGGTCGATGGCCTGGGCCAGTTCGGAGACTTCGACTGCATTCTTCCGTTACTGGAAAAACGGCAAGAGATGTTCCGCGAAGTGTTCGGGGAAGCACCTCCCTTACCCAACCCTCCCCTCGAAGGAAGGCCGGGCCTAGTCCGGGCACTACAGGCGACAGGTGCGCGCACCATCCTGCCGGACATGCGTGGTTTCGGGGGTTCCGACAAACCCAGGGAGAAAACGGCTTACGCCGATTCAGCGATGGCCCGGGATGTCAAAGCCCTCATTGACCACCTCCGTCTTGATGCCGTGGACGTGATCGGATTTTCAATGGGATCGGGCACCGCTGCCCGGTTGCTCATGCTGCGCCCTCCGCAGGTAAAGTCTGCCATTCTCGCTGGGGTGGGGGACTACGCCCTCGAAGACGGTGTCTTGGAATTTCCCAAGAATTGGCCGGTTCCAGACTCCGTGCCTCGTCCGATCACCCGTCGGGTGTGGGCGGAGGAGGGAGCAAGAATCCTGGAGCAAGGAGAGATCGTTCCCGGACACCTCGCCTCGGCGGCTCTCATAGCGGCTCGGGTGACGGGAGCTGATCCGAAGGTCCTGGCGGCTGTTATTCGTGGTGCAGTCGCGCCTACCTGGCCTCTGGAAGCACTCCGGAAAGTCGACATACCGGTCCTGATCCTCAATGGGAAGGCGGACCTGGCCAATCAAAAGGTCGCCGGGCTTCTCAGGGAGATCCCAACCGCACGCTCCGCCGAATGTGATGGCGACCACCACTCCGCGCCTTACCAGCCTACATTTCAACAGGCCGTAATCCAGTTCTTGGAAGGACAGTGGCGGGTACGCGGCTGTGTGCGGTCCCGGCAAACTTGAGCTTCGCTACCGAAAAGACGCTCAGGCGTGCAGTTCGTAGGTGCTCAAAGTCAGTTCGCCTCGTGCGCGATCTGTTCAATGAAGTGTTGAGTTTGCCAGAAACAGTAAAGCGGCGGTCATGCGTGCGGTGGGAGCCGGAGTCTCCGCGCCGCACTAGAGACAGACATGGGTGACCGAGGTAACAGAATTACGCCGGCCCCAGGCGCAGGACGCATGAATGGCGGCTCAGCCTGGTTGGACGGCCGAGAGCGGACCGGAATGTTTCTTGGTTGCTGACCTGCAAATATCCGAGTCAGTCATTTTGGAGACTGGTTGCGGTGAGCACGCCTCGCATCTGCCGTGCGAAGGCTGCCGGCTCTTCATAGAAAGGGAAATGTGCGGACTCCTCAAACCATACGATGTGCTTCTCCGGCGCATTGATCCTGGAGAAGTACTGCTCTGTAAGCACAAATGGATCGGTGTAGTCATAGCGGCCGGTGAAGAAATAGACGGGAATCTTCACTTGTGTGATGACATCCATCAGCTCGCCCGAAATCGAGTTGTAGACGAAGTTTCTCGAATATAGCGTCACGCCCCTGGGGATGTTACGGGCATCGCGGAGGCTATACTCGGGAGCGGCCAACCCGGTCAGCAATAGGGGCATAAACGACTTCGCTTTATGGATTTCGCCTCCAAACTTGAAGAGTAGCGTTTCCCGGACGCTCGCGCCCTTCTCTTCCAGCTCCTTGATGGCCTCTTGATCCCCCATTCGGCTTGCCGTCTGGCGAATGTATTCATCCTGAATCCCAGCGATGGGGGACGAGCGGGCGAGCTGCCCGATCCCGACATAAGCGTGGTAAAGCTCCGGGTGTCGGGCAATTACGAGCATTCCCAGATAAGTGCCCCAGGAGTGTCCCACAAGATAAACCTTGTTCTGGTGGAACCGGGCGCGGAGTACGTTGGTCAGTTCAACCGTGTCTGCGACAAGTTGTTCTGTAGTGAGCGTGCTGCCGATATCTTCGCGATAGGACTTTCCAGCAGCCCGGCGATCCCACTGGACGACCACGAATTCTTTCTCGAGTTCCTGCTGAAAAGCGTGAGCCAGATACATGGCGGGCATCCCGGGACCACCGTGCAGGAAAAGCAACACCGGGAGCGAAGAGTCGTTTCCGCGAATAAGAACGTACTGATCTACGTCACCGATGCGGATGCGTTCCAGCGACGCGATACTGTTAGGTCCGCGGATGGCGGGAGTGCGGCCAGGGGTGAACCATAAATACAACAGAATGCCCAGCCCAGCCAATGCAAGTGCGACGATACTCCGCGCGGCCTTCTTCATCTACGATCCGTCATTCCCAGGGAACAAACTGTAGCACCAGGAGCGATTCCGGTTGAGAACAGCCCTGCGCGGTACCCGCCGAAAACAGTGATCAAGAGCTGTTTTCTGGAAGATGCTCCTAATTCTTGTTGAACTGCTGATCCTAACTTCGAAAATGCTCCCACCCCCGAGGCTCGAGTTCGTAACCGATCTGATTCCGGTTCATCAGAAAGATCTTCTTCTCGCGCGTGATGTGCCCGATGTTTGTTATCGGCACTCCCGCGATGCGGGAAGGCACACGCTTCTTCGGCGGAGCCGTAAACAGCAGTTCGTAATCTTCTCCGCCATGAAGCGCGAATTCGAGGTCCACTTCGCGCGCCGGCTTTCCCACGCTCGCCTGCGGAATCAACTCTGCCTCAATCTCCGCCCCGACGCCACTCTCT
>DASQID010000496.1:0-4898 GCA_035631775.1 Acidobacteriota bacterium | reverse complement strand
GATATGTGGGTCTCGAAGTGGTTCTCGGTGACGATCCGGACCCCGGGCGATATGAATTCAGCCAGCACGGGATTCCTGAAACTTCAGTCCTGGAATTCCGACACCGGTACGATGCAGGCTGAACTTTTCACCAGGAGTACAGGCGCATGGCAATCGGCCAGTCTCGATCTCCATGTCACCGGGACTCCCATGAGGCTTCTGTTGTCGTTCGACTACGCGGCTGAATTCCAATTTGCGGCAAGCATAATCGCAAGAGGAAATGCGGCCAGCCTCCAGGCAGCGACTCTGAGGGGCGTGGGTATTTCCCTCACCGCTACTTCCTCCGGTTCCAGAGGCTCGGAGGGAACCATCACTATCACGGGAGCGCTGGTTCCCGATTCCGCTGTTCCGTCAGAAATTCTGCACTGAGGAACGGTTGCATTAGAGGTGAGAAGAGGGTGGGGCTGCGGCCCCACCCTTTACCCAACAATCTCTCCCGCTCTTCCCACCGACTTGCGCAGGATTCTTTGCGTTCCTTTGCGTCTTTGCGGTTGCCTCTAAAAGCGAACCGCCAAGTCTCAAAGTACGCCAGAGTTCTCGAAAGCCACGATTGGTTGCGGCTTGTTGCACCGGGAATTTCGTGCAGATTTTTCAATGGCCGGGTGTGATATATTGCACCCACTATGAAAACACACGATTCTTTTTCGCGCCGTTCCTTTCTTGCCATGGCCGCGGCGGCCCCTCTGGCCGCAGCTGCCCAACAAAGCAATCGCCCTCCGGTCGGCCTGGAACTCTATTCTGTCCGGGATGACCTTGCCAAAGATCTGATGGGTACCGTTCGGGCGGTCGCCAAGATGGGCTACCAAGGGGTCGAATTCTATTCACCTTACTTCGAGTGGACTCCCGCTTTCGCCAAGGATGTCAGAAAGCTGCTGGATGATCTCAACATCCGCTGCTTCTCGACCCACAACGATTCCGAGTCGTTCACCCCGGGAAATCTCCCTCGTGCCATCGAATTGAACCAGACGATTGGAAGCAAGTTCATTGTGATGGCCAGCGCGGGTGAGATAAGCAGCCTCGACGGCTGGAAGAAAGTGGCAGACACACTCAATCGTGCCGGAGAGAAGGCAAAAGCGCAGGGGCTCGGCGTCGGCTATCACAATCATGAACTGGAATTCAAACCGATCGGCGGCAAACGTCCCATCGAGGTCTTGGCCTCCAGCACCACCAATGACGTGATGCTCCAGCTGGATGTCGGCACCTGCGTCGAGGTAGGATCCGACCCGGTTGCGTGGATCGAGCATAATCCCGGCCGAATCATGTCGATCCACTGCAAGGATTGGTCCCAGGATCAAGACAAGGGTTTCAAGGTTTTGTTCGGCGAGGGGGCTGCCCCATGGAAGAAGATCTTCCAGGCTGCGGAGAAGACCGGGGGCGTCCAGTATTACCTGATCGAGCAGGAAGGCAGTGATTTTTCGGAACTGGAAACTGCCAAGCGTTGCCTCGCAAACTACCGCGAGCTGCGTGCCTCGTAAGCTTGCCGCGAATTGCACGAATTTCACCAAATGGTCCGTCCCCTGAACCTTCGTACTACAAACCTGCAATTCCGTGTCCTCCTGGCAAGGGATTCCTTAGGGCTGGCGCAAGAATAACTTCACATTTTGCTGCTGGCCCCTGCGGGCCGCAGCCTGAAAGGGCGCGGCGGCGGGCGGGCATCTGCTTCGTTGCCGCTCCTCGACGATATACACCGACATCGCCTGCGTCGCGGCGCCTCGCATCTGCCCGCCCCAGGAGCGCCGCAGGCGCGACGGTGCTCGCGCCAAAATGTGAATTTATTCTTGCGCCAGCCCTTAGGCGAGAAAATGCATTCAGCAAGATCAAAGTTCACAGTTTGCGGTTCGCAGTTCGCAGAGGGCACTGATTGCCGGCAGACTGCAAACCACTGCGAACAGCAAACTGCGAACCTGAAATCAGTGCAGTGATTATAGGGGTCATTGCGGCCTCCTGCTTTTTGATTGCGGCTTGGCTGCACCGGTTAATTCGTGTAATTTGTGACAGAGGACGCAATGACCACGGAACAAGTGCGGGAACTGGCACAGCTGGCACTCCGGATCCGCGAGCACATCATCCGGATGGCAACGGACGGCGGATGTTTTATCGGCGCCTCCCTCTCCTGCGCCGATCTGCTCGCCTTTCTCTATAAGCGCGTGCTGAGGCTCTCGTCCGAGAACCTGCGGGATCGTGACCGCGATTACATGCTTCTCTCCAAGGGCCACGACGTGCCGGCTCTCTATGCCACGCTTGCAGAGCTCGGCTTCATCGACAGGAATCGCCTGGCCAATCATCTGAAGACCACCGACTTCATTTACTGGCACCCAAACCGCGCTGTGCCCGGTGTGGAGTTTCACTCCGGCTCGCTCGGGCATCTCCTCTCCGTCTCGATCGGCATTGCCCTGGATATCAAGATGCGCCGGACTCTCAACCGCGTGTTCGTTCTCACGGGAGATGGTGAATTGGACGAAGGCTCGATGTGGGAAGCTGCATTGGTTGCGGCTGCGAAGCGGCTGGATAACCTGGTCGCCATCGTCGATCGAAATGAATTCCAGGCCAACTTCCGGACCGAGGATCTGATCCCCCTCGAACCGATCGAAAAGAAATTCGAGGCTTTCGGCTGGTCGACGCGCCGCATAGACGGTCACAGCTTTGAACAGATGGAGCAGGCCTTTTCAGGGTTGCCTGCCGCCGCGGGAAAGCCGACCGCAGTCATTGCCGACACGGTCCGAGGCAAGGGCCTTCCGAGCATCGAGCGGCGGGCCGACCGCTGGTTCGTGAATTTCACACACGAGGAAATCGAAATGCTTCTCCTCGAATTGCGCGGAGGCGCTTCGTCCGCCCTCAAGTCCGATCCACTCTTTGTCCGGTAGGAAGATGACCTACGAAGAAAGACTGAAGCAACTGACGGAGCAGAATCCGGACATCGTGATCCTCACGGCTGAAAACAGGGGCGCCATGAGGGGCCTGGCTCCCCTGCTGGGCGACAGGTTCGTGGATGTGGGGATCGCCGAGCAGACCCTGGTCGGCGCTGCCGCCGGATTGGCGCTGCGGGGCCGCATACCACTGGTTCACGCCTTTTCAGCCTTTCTGACCATGCGCGCTTTCGAGTTCATTCGAACGGATGTCGGAGTCGGCCGGCTGCCCGTCAAGCTGATCGGGGCCGCATCCGGGTTTCTCTCGGAGGCTAATGGGCCCACGCACCAGGCGCTCGAAGATATCGCTTTGATGCGCGGCATTCCCGGGATGCAGGTGGTGTGCCCGGCCGACGCGGACGAACTCGTGGAGGCGCTGCCGTCCATCGTAGATAGTCAGGAGCCGTGCTATGTGCGATACGTTGGCTTCGGTCCGGCGGTGCGTCACACGGCGCGATTCGAGTTCGGGACCGCCGAGGTCATCAGGGGTGGGGAAGACGTCACAATCCTCAGCTACGGATTCCTCCTTCGCGAAGCGGCAAGGGCGGCGGAACTGCTCGAGGCGGAGCGCATCTCTGTTCGCGTTTTGAACCTGCGCTCCCTGCAGCCGCTGGACAAGGCTGCGATCCTCCAATCGGTCTCCGAAACGCGGCTCCTGGTTACGCTCGAAGATCATTTTCTCACCGGGGGACTGTTCTCAATTGTCAGCGAACTGCTGGCAAGGAATCGCGCCGCCTGCAACGTTCTGCCGGTTGCGTTGGAAAACCGGTGGTTCAAACCCGCGCTGCTTGACGAGGCTTTGCAGTACGAAGGATTCACCGCCCCTCAGCTTGCGGAGCGCATCGTGAAGAGATACAGGGAGCTGTAGGCTTTCTCGTTTTGCGTCCCTTGGCGCCTCTGCATCCTTTTCGGTGGCTTTCTACAAAGCCGGCGCCAAGGCGCGAAGACGCGAAGGAATTCCCCCGCCAAGAATCTCCTCCCTGTCACGCCGGGAGCTTCTTCTTCCAGTACTCGAGCGCCGTCCCGTTGGGGATGTCCTGCGCCTTGCTCTGTGCTCGCGTCCGCAGTCCGTCCATCTCCTCAGGGGAGAGGGGCTTGAACTGCTGAGCGATGCGCACATCGTCTTCGAGCTGCCCAATGGTGCAAAATCCCAGGGTCACGGCGTGGACCGGCAGGCTTAGGGTGTAGCAGAGACAATTCCGCACGCTGAATGCGCGCAGCAGGAAGGCGTTCCCGAAGATCTTCATGCCAAGCATCCCGATGCCTCTTTCCACGGCAAGAGGCAGAGCGGACTTTTCAAAACTCAGATATGCCGTGTCGGCAACATGAAGCGGCATCAACATCGTGTCGAACTTGTCGTAGCGGCGCAGCATTTCCACGTTGAGATCCGGATCCGCGTGCCCGGTGAAACCGATGAAACGGCACTTGCCGGCCTTCTTGGCCGCTTCGAAGGCTTCCAGGGCCCCGCTCGGGGCAAAAATCCGGTCGATATCCCGCTTCTCATTGACCCCATGCATCTGCCAGAGATCGACATGGTCGGTCTTCATTAACTTGAGGGAGAGGTTGATCTCTGCTTCCGCGTCCTTGCGCGTTCTCATCCCGGTCTTTGTTGTCAGGAAGATGTTATTGCGGAAGGGTTGAATCGCGGCGCCGTACACCTCTTCGGCGCGGCCGTTCCAGTAGCTGCGAGCCATGTCGAAGTAGTTAATGCCCAGGTCGTAGGCACGCCGCACCAGCGCAACGCCCTCGTCGAAGGGGATCAGGTGAAAACGAGCGCCGCCCATGCCGATGCAGGTGAGATTCTGTCCGGTCTTTCCAAGGGATCTCATGGGAATGTCGCCGGCTTTGGGTTTTGGCGCTCTTGCGCTTGCCAAACCGGCAAGTCCTGAGAATACGGTTCCAAAGAACAGGCGTCTCTTCATGGCTGGGACTCCTTTCTTAAGCCGTGGCCTC
>DASQID010000495.1:0-6865 GCA_035631775.1 Acidobacteriota bacterium | reverse complement strand
GGATTTTGTTTCGCAGGCCTCGCGGCGGAATATCGTCGTGGAGTTTGTGTTTTTCTGTCCCTTCTACGACGAGAAGCTATGGGCCATCAACCCGATGAACGCGGCAAACAACGTCAATGGCGTCGGCAATTGCGGCCGCTCGGAAGTCTACACACTCCTGCACAAGGACCTGCTGGACGTCCATGCAGCGTTCGTCCGGAAGGCAGTCTCAGCCGTCAACGAATTTGACAACATCTACTTCGAGATCTGCAACGAGCCTTACTTCGGCGGAGTTCGCGAGGACTGGCAGTCGCACATTGCCGGAATCATCGTGGAGACCGAAACGGGCCTGCCGAACCGGCACCTTATCGCCCAGAACATCGCGAACGGCCGGCGGAAGGTCGACAAACCGGATCCCCGCGTGTCGATCTTCAATTTCCACTATGCTACGCCCCCCGACACAGTGGCGGAAAACTACGGGTTGAACCGCATCATCGCCGATGACGAGACTGGATTCAGGGGCAAGGAAGATTCCCTCTACCGAACGGAGGGATGGGACTTCATCATAGCCGGCGGCGGAATCTACAGTAGTCTCGATTATTCTTTCACGCCGCCTCACCCGGACGGGACGTTTGCGGGATACAAATCCCCCGGCGGAGGGAGTCGGGAACTTCGACGCCAGTTGCGAATTTTGAAAGACTTTATTCACGGTTTCGATTTCGTCCGCATGGCGCCTCATAACGACGTTATTGTAGGAGGCACGGTTCGGGCCTCTTTGGGCGGAGCGCCGGCCCAGGCGAAGGTGACGACTCGTGTCCTGGCCGAGCCCGGGAAGGCGTATGCGGTGTACGTGTCCGGCGGAAACACCGCGGAGCTGGCTGTCAAGTTGCCGGCGGGGAGATACCTGGCCGAGTGGATCGACACCAGGACCGGGAAGGTCGCAGGCACGGATCAGTTCGAGCATACCGGCGGGACAAGGAGCATGACGGCCCCTCCATATAGTGAGGACATCGCGCTCCGGATCCTTGCGCGCTGAGCGATCTCCAGCCACTTGGAAGTACTCACTGCGCTCTCCGCCGCATCGGCGCAGAGAGCGCTAAGAAACTCGAGTCCTGTGGCCTGAGGCATGGACTTGATGTGGGGATTCTTGTAGCATTGCCCCCATGAAGAAAGTGAGATCCGACAATCGCAGCCCCGGTTCGAAGGGCAGAGGCGCTCCGAAAAGTGTCGATGAATATCTTGAGGGTGTCCCGCAACCCGCACGCAGCACGTTGAATAAGATCCGCGCCGCGATTCGGTCTGTCGTGCCCCCGGAGGCCACCGAGACCATCAGCTATGGAATACCCGCCTTCAAGCACAAAGGAGTGCTGGTGTGGTTCGCCGCGTTTTCGGACCACTGCAGTTTGTTCCCCACTGCCTCGGTGGTCGAAGCGTTCAAGGACGAACTTGCGGGCTTCCCAACCTCCAAAGGGACCATCCGCTTCCCCGCGGACAAGCCACTGCCGACCACACTTGTCAAGAAACTGGTGAAGGCACGGGTCGCGCAGGTCGAAAGCAAAAAGCGGCGCTGAGGACCTCATCAACTGCTTCCTCGAATACCAGAATGGACTCTCTCAGCGCGTCCTCCGGAATATTCAGCGGCGGAGCAATTTTTATGCACTCTCCGCTCCCGCCGACCGGAGCAAACATGAGCAGGCCCTTCTGGAAACAGGCGACGTTGATCCTCAGGGCCATTTCAGGATCCGGGGTCTTCGAGCCCGGCTTCACCACCTGGATCCCGGCCACGAGGCCCTTGCCCTGGAGGCAACCGAGGACTCTTGGATACTTGGCTTGAATGCGGCGCAACTCAGCGATCAGGATTTCGCCCATGCGCGCCGCGTAATCAGCCAGGTGCTCCTTCTGGATGATTTCGAGGCTGGCAATTGCAGCAGCCACGGGCAACGGGGAGCCTGAATGCGTGGACGTCATTGAGCCAGGGGCGTACAAATCCATGATATCCCCGCGTCCGATCACAGCGGAGATGGGCAAGGACGACGAGATCCCCTTGCCGCAGGCAATCAGATCAGGCGTCACACCATAGTGTTGATATCCGAACATCTTCCCGGTACGGCCGAATCCAGCCTGCACCTCGTCGTAACACATGACAATGTCATGCTGGCGGCACAGACTCTGCAGCCGCTGCGCGTACTCCACGGGGAGGAAATCAGGGCCGCCGCCCTGGTAGGTTTCCGTCATTACCCCGGCGATCTCGGCCGGCCCGACACCCTGAGCCGCAAGAGAACTCATGAAAAGGTCGAATGATATGTCTTCATTTTTATAGCCATCCGGAAACGGCACCTGTACGAAGGTGCGGTCGCGATCGACCATCCATTCCTTTTGCCGATCATTCCCGCCGGCCAGCTGGGCTCCCATCGTGCGTCCGTGGAAAGCGTAGTTAAACGTCACAAAGTACTTCTTTCGCGGGCCGTGTTTCTTGAGTGCGTAGGTCTTCGACAGCTTGATGCAGTTCTCGGTGGCTTCGCTGCCGGTGCTCATCAGGAATACCCTGTAGGATTCCGGATCAGGCGAAATGTCGCGCAGCATCCGCGTCAGGCGGGCTCGATCCTGATGCACGAAAACGTAGGATGCCAGCAGCCCATGGTCGATTATGCGTCGCAGAGCGTGCCGGATCTCCACACGGCCGTGCCCGGCGTTGGTGATCAGCACCCCTGAAGACCAGTCGATCCAGCGATTGCCCCAGCAGTCGCTGACAACACAACCTTCGGCTGAGTCCCAAACAATTGGAGGCTGCCCGCTCATGGAGCGAGGTTCGGTCTGTTTCAAGGAATCGAAGACAGGAATAGACTCCGGCACCGGGATTCTGGTCCTGATGCTCCGGTATTTCGTTTCCACCTTGGGTACTTCTACTGGTGTCAGATCGTAGACTGCCATTTTCCCTTCTTTCATAGACCCCTTGCTTCGGACAGGCGAAAGCCACCGGCTTCCCAGCGTCTCCGCCTCGACCGAAAGTGCCTCTATGAGCGGAACTGTTCCTTGATATCTACACGCGGACTCTTGCCGTAAGTTATCCGGACAGGGGCTGCGTCGCGGAGGATCGACATTCGCGCGGCCTCGACCACGAGTTCGTTTATATAGCTGTTGGCCGGCGTGGCGATCAGTCCCCTTGCGTCAACCTCGTGGATCATCTCCCGCCGGCGCCTGAGCCCGGCCTCCGGTGGGAGGCTTCGCGTCTCATTTTCAAGGCGATGGATCGCATGCGTGATTCCGGCGACAGATTCGTACCCGTACCCGATTGGTTTGTATCCGGGTCCTTCCCAATGAACCAGCCGGTAAAAATCAGGGCTGATGTAATTGTACTTCGAACCTCCCGGCCCGATCCCTTCGAGGTAAGAATAAGCCACTCCCCGGTTGTGATCATCATGGAAGATGAGGCCGGTCTGATTCTCGCCCTCGCAATAAAGTACCATCCCCTGATCGTTGCTGCCGGCGGCATCATCGGGATAGCCCAGCCCGTTCACGATCGACAGAAGGCCGCCATTTTCCCAGGTCACGCGGGCGTGCGACCACATGAACGCCTCGTTGCCGTTTGGGAACTTCCGTCGAACTCCTTTAACCGAAACTTCCTGCGGCTTCAAACCCGTGATGAAATAGACGAGGTCAACATAATGGCAGCCGATATAAGTGAAGGGATCCGTTCGATCGCAGGTGAACCAGTTTTGAAAATTTGATGAGCGGTAATAATAGGGCTCGATGAGCTTGGCCTCGCCGATCACAAACGCCCCGAACTGGCCCAGGCCGTAGCCGCGGCGCGCCACCAGGGATCGCCGGTCGAAGCGCTTGTGGTACTCCACCCCCACGAACCGGCCCTTCTCAGCTGCCAGTTTTTCGATCTCAACGGCCTGATCGTATTGCAAAACCAGCGGCTTTACGCAAAGCACGTTTTGATCGTGGTGCAAGGCGTCCATGATCACGGGATAGTGGAGGTTGTCGGGCATGGCGACCACGACCATCCCCCCGGGAGCCATGGATGTGATGACATCCTTGTACAGCTCGGGGAATGTTCGGTCCTCCGGTTCACTCAATGAGGGGTACGGAGTGAACTCCTGCCCGGGAAAAGACTCGTGAAAATCCTTGTTGTCCTTTAGCGCCTTTAGGGGAGCGGAATTCAAGGCGCAGACTGCGATATTGCCGACAATGCCTGCTCGTTGCAGATGATAGAGAGAGGGCAGCAGCAAATCGTAAGTAATCATCCCACCGCCCACAATCGTTGTATCGAGAGTCGAGGGTCTTGCGGTCACGCGGCAGCTCCCTTCCGGAATTCGGCCAGAACTGATCTGGATAACGGATGAAGATCCTATGCTTCCGGAGTGTGCCGTGTCAATTTCGTCTTGATTTCGATGATTTCGACAAGGCAGAACGCCCCTTCTACCCGTGCGAACCGCAGGCGCATTCGCAGCAACGTACGAATCAGTCGAGGAGGAATCGGGTTCAGAAGGTTGCCGCAACTCCGGCTGTTCACCAGGTCGGCGGGGGAGGTTGATTGTCTTTAGTTCCGATCCAATCAATCCCGATATCGGCGCGGCGGCGAAGAATCACAGCTAACTGACCGGCGTGGTGCTGAGCGTGGCGGAGGTTGTTCAGAAGGAACTCGCCGACGTTGAGCTTGTACCACCAGAATCCGCAGCGCTCCAGAGCTCGTTCATCGGTGATTTTCTCAAACGTGTCATTGCATTTCCGCATACAGTGATCGGCATAACCGAGCAGTTGGTCTTTGCGGAAGGCATTCTCCGGCGTGCCAACTATACCGGCGTATTGTCGGTAATCTCCAGGCAGGAATTGTGCTTTATCTTCGTGGAAGTCCGTCGCCTGAAACGTCTTCTCATCGTCCGACAGATAGAGATCGACGAAAAAGAGCGCGTGGTAGGCCAGGTGCCAGAAGGGTGTGCCGTCGGAACGGTCGTCCCATAACCGGTCCGGGCAGGCGTCGACGGCCTGACGGATCGTTTGAATCGCTGCAGCGAACTGCCGGCAAATCATACTCGGCCAGGGGCTCTGCATGATCATCCTCTCAGAGGGTTGGTACCGCCTGCGTAATCATATAGTCTCTTACCCAGCAGTGCCGGCGCGCCCTGATCCGGGAGAACCCGCCTTCCGGTCACCGGAACTTCTTGGGAGATCAGACTCAGATCAGGCCTTGGCGTTGTTTTGGGCCTGCTTGATCGCGTTCAATGCGCTGTCGCGGTATACATTTTTCAGCACGTCATCCGGCAAGCCGAAGCCGTGCATCGGCCAATGGTAGTTAAAGTTAAAGAAGAGGTCCTGCTCATAGAAATGTTCGTCGAACGATTCCAGAATCCGGAAGGTGGCGCTGAAGATCTCCTGAGTGAACGGCATGTCTGTGCCATAGACCACCCGGTGTGCGTACTTCTTCAAGAACTGGTTTACGAACCTCGGGATAGTGGCGGTTTCGCAGAACCGAGCCGAAAAGTCAGCATACACATTAGGATTGAGGTCGAATATCCCGCCGAGCCGCGTCAAGTCATAATCCAGATTGAGCAGATGGCTGGCGATGAAGACAGTCCTGGGATGCCGCTTCGCGGTTCGCTCGAAGGTCTCAATAAGGTCATTGTGCCCCATGATTCCGGGCTTGTTGTCCAGCCGCCAGCTGAATCCGTTCATGAGACCGTCGTTGTGCCGGTCCTGCGGCAGATATGACCAGTATGGGTCGGACATGTGGAGATTGACGGGCATGCCCAAATCTGCGGCTTTTCCCAAATGCCGTCCATGCGCGGGTCGTCGGGGTGCGGTCCCATGAATGCGGGTTGTGGTTGGCGCGCCTGAGCGCCACCCCCCGGGCGAGTGCCCTGCCAATTCGGCGGTCCTGCCATAACGCCGCCCACTCCCACTCCCTTGTCGTGGATCTCCCCTATGCCGCGGGCGCCTATGCTATGACAGCGCTCGATCTCTTTGACAGCAGCCGGCCCGAAGCCCGGTTTGTCACTATCCTTCATGTTCAGGTGGCAATAGACATCGAAGCGCTTTGGGTATTTGGAGTACAGCCTGTGACATGCGTCGAACACTTCACCCGTTCCACCGCTGAAAACGACGCTCCTTTCCATGCCGACGGCATCCATCATCTTGATCTCGTTGTCGACATCCTGAGGAGTTTTGGCGCGCGCATGGTGATGCAAATCGAAGCAGGGGAATTTGGACTTTTTAATGTCTGTCTTAGGAATCTTGTAGATGGACTTGGGGCGGTAATCTTTCAGGAGAAGTTGGTCAGGCAGGATGTCCGTCAGGTTGGTGGAGCCGGCACCGCCCGCCTGTCGCGCAGGCTGGCCGAGAACCGAACCCTGCCGCAGCAGGAATGCAGCCCCGGGAAGCATCACAAAATGTCTTCGGTTCATGGTCAATCCTTCTGATTTTCACGCTTATGTTCAAACTACAACAATCGGCCGCGATTCATGAGTGTCCCAGATACTACGCTGCCAAGGCACCATGTGCAACAGAACATCCACACGCCCCACACGCCCACACACCCTTGCACCACCTCGAGTTTGCGGCATCGTGAACTGGATCAAAGCTTCACTTCTTCGAGTGGCCGGTTACATGGGTTCTCACAGGAACAATTAGCCACTGAGGATCGGAGGGAGAGATCGCGTTTTTGGGATCGCAGCGAAGAAACGACTAGGACTTTCTTCTTAGGGCTGGCGCAAGAATAAATTCACATCTTGGCGCGAGCACCGTCGCGCCTGCGGCGCTCCTGGGGCGGGCAGATGCGAGGCGCCGCGACGTAGGCGATATCGGTGTATATCGTCGAGGAGCGGCAACGAAGCAGATGCCCGCCCGCCGCCGTGCCCTTTCAGGCTGCGGCCCGCAGGCCCGC